>JBEEJP010000011.1:0-21228 GCA_041169125.1 Pseudomonadota bacterium | reverse complement strand
GGGGCTTGCCAATGGCAAACACGCCTTGAAACAGCAGCAACATCACGGCAAAGAAAATGGGCAGCCCAAGCACAGGGTGCAACAACACCCGGTCGAGTCGCTCGGTCATCGCATGCGATGCTTGTGCAGGCACATGGATCGCCGCATGAAATGCGCCCTCGACCTCTGCAGGTGTCAATCGCGCGGGCGGCGCCACAGGGCCATGAAACACCTCGCGCATGGCCGGCTGCAAACGTTCGATGCCTTGGCCGTATTTGGCAGACACAAAATGCACGGGCAATTTCAATTGCTGGCTCAACGCTTGCACATCCACATCAATGCCCATGGCGCTGGCTTCGTCCACCATGTTCAGCACCAACATCATGGGAATGCCTTTGGCCATCACTTGGCTGAGCAAATGCATCTGGCGCTCGTACTGCGAGGTGTTGAGCACGAAGACGATCAAGTCGGGCGCTTGCGTGTCTAAAAATGTGGTGACCACACGCTCATCATCTGAGTAGCCATTGAGGTCGTAAATGCCCGGCAAGTCGACCATGCGCACCACTTGATCGCCCACGATCAAGCGCGCATTGAGCAGCTCCACGGTGAGGCCCGGCCAGTTGCCCACTTTGGCGTGTGCGCCCGTCAATCGGTTAAAGAGGGTGGACTTGCCCGTGTTGGGCATGCCCAGCAATGCGACGCGTTTCATAAGTGTGGAGTGGTTGTTTGGCCTGGAACAAACGGTGTCGCCAAGCAAATGCAGCTGGCTTCTTGAACTCGAAGAATCAGCTCGCTCGTGCCCACGCGCAAATGCAAAGGGCCGCCAAATTGACCGCGGCGCAAGACACGCACATGCACACCCTCTTTGAGCCCTAGGGCAAAAAAGCGTTTTTTCAGCTCACTGTCTACATTGATGGCCATGATGCTGGCGGACGCCCCTGGAGGGAGTTTTTCTAATGTCAACGGATGATCGATGGCCATGGCTTTTGAATGTTCCTGCTGGAAACGATGATCTCACAAATAAGAACTACTTTCATTTAAAGCCATTAAGATAGATCAATACATCTTCAGTTATCAGTTATGAAAGAACACAACGTGGACATGGAAAAGTATGCGGCACAGTTGAAAAACAAGGGGCTCAAAATCACCAGCCCACGGATGACTGTTTTAGACATCTTCAACCAAAGCACCGCCCGCCACTTGTCTGCCGAAGACGTCTACAAAAAGGTGTTAGCGCACGAAGGCGACATTGGTTTGGCGACGGTGTACCGCGTTCTCACGCAATTTGCAGATGCAGGCATCTTGGTCGCCACCAATTTTGAAACGGGCAAAACCACGTTCGAGTTAAACGAAGGGGGCCACCACGACCACTTGGTCTGCCTGAGTTGCGGCTCCGTGGTGGAGTTCCATGACGAAGAGGTAGAGCTGCGTCAGGAAAAAATTGCGAAAAAGCATGGCTTCAAACTCATCAACCACTCCATGTCGCTTTACGGCCTGTGCTCCAAGCCCGAATGCGCGGAGTCCGTCAACGGCTGAACGTCACCACATGGTCCACCTCGGCGCGAATGCCAATCCATTCGCCCACCACGTGGTCGTGATGACTCGGGACATGCGCCATCACGATCTCGCCAGTTTTCAACCGCAGGGTGTATAAAAACTCTGAGCCGCGAAATGCTTTGCGAATGATCTCGGCTTTCACCGGCGCATCGTCGTCGTGCACGATGTCATCCGCACGCAGCAACACATCGCACGCGCCTTCGGCAAATGCACGGGGTAGCGGACACTCCGCCACATCCACCAAATCCCCCATCGCGGTGTGCACCACCACTTGGTTGTTGACTTCACGCAACGTGGCAGGCGTGAACACCCCATGTCCAATGAACTCGGCCACAAAGCGCGTGGCAGGGCGGTGGTAAAGGGTGTAGGCATCGTCCCACTGGTGCAAGCGCCCTTCGGACATGACACCAATCACATCCCCAATCGCAAAGGCTTCCATTTGGTCATGGGTGACAAACAAGGCGGTGGCTTGCGCTTCTTTCAAAATGCCACGCACCTCCAAAGCCAAGCGCTCGCGCAACTCGACATCCAGATTGGAAAACGGTTCATCTAGTAACAACAGTTGCGGCTTAGGCGCCAACGCACGTGCCAGCGCCACGCGTTGCTGCTGACCACCCGATAACTCGTGTGGATAGCGCTGCGCACTGCTGGCCAACCCCACCAAAGCCAACACCTCGTGCACACGTGCTTCGCGCTGAGCACGGGGTTGCTGATGCAAACCAAAACAAATGTTGTCTTCAACACTCAGGTGCGGAAACAACGCGTAGTCTTGAAACACCATGCCAATACGACGTGCCTCTGGCTCCACATGCACGGTGGCGTTGCTGACCGTCGATTGGGACAAACGAATTTCGCCAGCACTGACACGCTCTAAACCCGCCACGGCTCGAAGCAACGTTGTTTTACCGCAGCCCGAGGGGCCAATCAACACACCCATCTCACCCGCGCGCAGCGCCAGCGTGACCCGGTCCACCGAAGGGCGAGAACGTTCTGGGTAACTGACGCAAAGCTGAGCAACATCTAAAAACATGCGTCTATTCTAGAGAGGGGGTTGAACGCCATCGTACGAGGGGCTACCTACAATGCCGCATGATTTCTAGCTCCCGCTTGTTGTTTCGCTGTGTCTTGGTAGTGTTGGCCTTGCTGCTGGCATTGCCCGTGTTGACTGTGCTGTTTTCTTGGGTGCAGTGGAACAGCACATCTGTCAGCCTCTTGACGGAGATGAGCGCTACCGTGTTGCCCGACTATCTGGGCACGTCGCTGTTGCTGTGTGTGTTGGTCAGCGTTGGCGTCATGAGCATGGGAACGGTGTCGGCAGCGGCTGTGACGTTGTTTGACTTTCCGATGCGTCGCAGTTTGGAATGGGCGCTGCTGCTGCCATTGGCCATGCCAGCCTACGTGGTGGCATATGCCTATACCGACTACTTGCAATTCAGCGGTCCACTGCAAACCACGATTCGCTCAACGTTTGGCTTAGAAGGACGCGTGTTTCCTGAAGTTCGAAATGTTTGGGGCGCCGCCTGCGTCTTCACCCTCGCCTTGTATCCGTATGTGTATTTGTTGGCGCGCACCGCTTTGTCAGAGCGTGCCAACCATTTGATGGAGGCTGCTCGCTTACTGGGCGCCCCCCTGTGGCGCCGCATCTTGCGCGTGGCACTTCCTCTGGCCCGGCCCGCCATTGCGGCCGGTACGGCTTTGGCCTTGATGGAAACTTTGGCTGACTTTGGTGTCTCGAGCTACTTCGGCATTCAAACCTTCACCGCTGGCATTTACAAGGCTTGGTTGGTCATGGACAACCGAATTGCCGCCGCACAACTGGCCACCTTGCTGCTGGTCGTTGTGGTTGTGTTGTTGGCCGCAGAACAACGCGCGCAATCACGCTTGCGTTTTTCTAGTGCGCGCGTCGACCGCCAAGGTAGCGAGTCACTGCCCATGCGCCTGCAGGGTGTTGCGGCTGTTTCGGCCTGGCTTTTGTGCATGCTGCCCGTGCTGTGTGGGTTTGTGTTGCCCGTGCTGTTCATGTTGCGCGCTTTGTTGCAAGGCGATGGCGTGGTGGACTTGCCTTGGGCTCGCTTTGTGCAATGGTCCATCACCAGCCTGTCTCTTGGGGGTCTCACAGCTTTGTTAGCGGTCAGTGCCGCTTTGCTGCTGGCCGCCCAATCCCGTTTGCAACCCAACTGGCTCACGCACCAGGTCAAAGGTGTGGTGAGCTTGGGCTATGCCGTGCCAGGTGCCGTCATTGTGGTGGGCTTGCTTTTGCCCGTGGGTTGGGTGCAAGCCACTTGGCCTCAATCCGGCGTGGGCTATTGGCTCACCGCAACCGTCTTGGGACTGGTCTGGGCTTACTTGGTTCGCTTTGTGGCTGTCGCCTTGCAATCGGTGCAAAGTGGCTATGCGCGTGTACCAGCATCACTGGACGACAGCGCACGTATGTTGGGCACCTCTGGGTTCTCGCTGGTGCACCGTGTGCATTGGCCGCTGCTCAAAAAACCCTTGGCGGCAGCTGGTTTGCTGGTATTGGTCGACGTGATGAAAGAGCTCCCTGCCACCTTGGTGCTGCGTCCTTTTAACACCGACACCTTGGCCGTGATGGCTTATCAATTGGCGCGTGACGAACGTCTGGGCGAGGCCGCCTTGCCCTCGCTGGCTTTGGTGCTGGTGGGTTTGTTGCCGGTCATCTTGTTGAGCAAGACCTTGCGCCGCGCATAAATTTGAGTCGCATCAAATGCAAATGCAAATGATTCGTATTTGATGTACACTCCTGACAAATCTTCTTTTTGGGAATTTGTCTTATGCGTGGCACGCTTCAAATTTTGTCTCTGGCAATCGCCAGCGTTTTAGCCCCAACCGCTTGGGCAGATGACGCCGTCATCAACCTGTACTCGGCACGTCACTACCCCACCGATGAAGCGCTGTACAGCGACTTCACCAAAACGACGGGGATCAAAATCAACCGTGTCGACTCCGACGATGCGGGCATCATCGCCCGCCTCAAAGCCGAAGGGGCGGCATCGCCAGCCGATGTGATCTTGTTGGTCGACGCAGCTCGTTTGTGGAAAGGCGAAGTCGATGGCATGTTCTTGCCCGTCAAGTCCAAAACCCTAGAAAACGCCATCCCTTCACAACTGCGCTCTAAACCGACCGACGACGGCAACACCGCTTGGTTTGGTTTGTCCACACGCGCTCGGGTGGTGGTGTACGACAAGCTCAAGGTCAACAAAGCCGATGTCGACACCTACGAAAAACTGGCCGACCCCAAGAACAAAGGCAAGTTGTGCATTCGCTCGGGCTCACACCCGTACAACCTGAGTCTGTTTGGTGCAATGACCGAACATCTTGGCCCAGTCGCAACAGAGGCTTGGCTCAAAGGCTTGGTCAACAACATGGCCCGCACCCCCAAGGGAGGCGACACCGACCAAATCAAGGCTGTCGCGAGTGGCGAGTGCGGCATTGCGGTGACCAATACCTATTACCTCGCACGTTTGATGCGATCCACCAACCCTGCCGACAAAGCCGTGACCGAGCGTGTCAGCGTGGTGTTCCCCAACCAACAAAGCTGGGGCACACACGTGAACGTGGCCGGTGGGGCCGTGGCACGTTACTCAAAGAACTCAGCGAATGCCGTGAAGTTTTTGGAATACCTCGTCAGCCCCGAGGCGCAAAACCACTTTGCCAACGGTAACAACGAGTGGCCCGTGGTCAAGGGTCTGAAACTGGACAACCCCGCGTTGAAAGCCATGACCGGTGGCGGAAGTTTCAAAAGCGAACTCATCCCCATCAGCGCTGTGGGCATGAACCAAATTCAGGTGCAACAGATGTTGGATCGCGTGGGCTTTAAGTAAGCCACTTGTTGCGCAACCCGGCGCAGCGTCTCGAACTGCCAGCCACTCACGCCTTCGGGTTGTTGATAGCCAGCGCTTGATGGGCAACTTGCCTGTCACTTTTTCAATCTTGGACTTCAAATGAAAAAAAGCAAAGGCTTCTCCCCAGAAGCACGTGGCCCCCTGTTGCCCTTGGCGACCTTGATGCTGGCTGGCTCATTCGGCATGAGCCAAACGGCGCACGCACAAAGCGAAGAAAAAACGCTCCAAACCGTCACCGTCAAAGACGCACAAGATCTCAATGTGTCAAAAGACAACGTGTTGGTCAAACAAACAAGCATTGCCAAAGGTCATCAGCAACTCAAAGACATTCCGCAAACTGTGACGGTGATGACCGAAAAACTCATCGCAGACCGCAACCTAGACGACTTCCGCAAAGTTCTACAAACCACGGCAGGCGTGACGTTCCTATCGGGTGAAACCGGCGAAGAAGATGTGCGCATGCGTGGTTTTTCCTTGCAGCAAGCCGGGGACATTTATGTCGACGGCTTGCGTGATGCGCCACTGATTGAGCGCGACACCTTCAACATAGACCGCGTGGAAGTGCTCAAAGGTTCTGCCTCCATGTTGTTTGGCAAGGGCTCGACGGGCGGTGTCGTGAACCAAGTCAACAAACAGCCATTTTTGATGGATCAAAGCGAAGTCAATGTCACGGTCGGTAGCGGACAGATGAAACGCATCACCGCCGACATGAACAAGCAAACCGGTGAATCCTCGGCGTTTCGTTTGAATGCTATGACACACCAGGCCGACAACTGGGGGGCCAAGGTTGACAAAAAAGGTGTGGCCGGCGCTTACCGCTGGGACATTGGCGAACGCGACGAATACAGCGTGGGCCTGTACCACCTCGAGACAGACGGACGCCCGCTCTATAGCCAGCCCTGGATGGTGGACAACGGCACGTCGGTCAATGGCGGCTCTGGTGCCAATAGCAAAGGCACGCTCACCCCCGTCCTGGATGCCAAAAACTTTTACGGTTTGGCCAGCGATCACCTGCGCACCGACACCACCTATGGCACGCTGTCGCACAAGCATCGGTTTGACGCTGACAGTGAGCTCAAAACCGTGATACGCGCGGGTCATTACAGCCGCGATTTGCTCGGCACACAAGTCAGCTTCAACAGCCTGACCCAGCTCTCCGGTCTGAGCGACAACACCGTGCTCAAAAGAACACCCAAATCGCGCTACGGCGACAGCGATGTGTTGCAACTGCAAAGCGATTACACCAACAGCTTTGAATGGCTCGGACATCGACACAACCTCATTGCAGGCATTGACGTCAACGATGAGAATGCTCGCCGTAACAACAATGCGGCGCCCTCTGGCTGGACTTACCCCACCACAACCGTAGGCGCGCCCAATAGCAATGTCGGCGTCACCGACATCCGCTCGATGACACCCACACTGTCATTCACCTCGCAAAACATCGGAGCCTATGCACAAGACACCATGCAACTGACGGACACCGTCAAAGTGCAAGGCGGTTTACGCCTGGAAAAATTCTCGGCCACGTACACCGACCTAGCAGGCAACAGCGCAGGACTCGGAAAAACATTGCCCAGCCCTCGCGTCGGCGTGCTCTGGCAGCCAAATGCAAGCGCCACGTACTACGGCTCTTGTGGCACGTCATACAACACCTCGGGAGACACCTACGCCTACGCAGTTGGCACGTCTTTGGCGGCACAAACCCTGCAGGGGACGCCACAAACACTCAAACCCAACCCCAATTTGACGACCTTAAACACGCCGCCTGAGCAAAGCCGCAACTTGGAAGTGGGCAGCAAGTTTGAGCTATTCGAGGGTAAGTCGTTGCTAGGAATTGCTGCGTTCTATTCGGAGAAATTCAACGAACGCAACACCGACGTGGACTCCGCCGCCAACCAATTCTTGCTGTCGGGCAAGCGCCACGCAACTGGGATGGAGTTCAACTTTGCAGGCCGCATCACTCCCGCATGGGAAGTGTTTTACAACCACACGTGGATTCCCGTGGCACGTGTGGATGTGAGCTCCGCCACAGGTAACTTGAAACAAGGTGACCGCCCTGGACTAACCCCCGAGCACAGCGCCAGCCTTTGGAGTACCTATGCCTTTCAAGCGGCATGGCGAGTCGGTGGCGGGTTGAACTACCGAGGCACACAAACCCCGTTGACCAATGCCAATGTCCACACGGCCGCATTCACCACACTCGATGCCATGCTCGAACACACCCTCACCGACGACACCACGCTCAAACTCAACGTGTCGAACCTGACCAACAAGCTTTACATCGATCAGGTGTACACCTCGTTTTACATCCCGGGTGCGCCCCGTCGCGTTGAACTGAGTCTGAAAACGATGTTCTAAAAAGGACCGCTGTGCTGCTTCACCTGAAAAATCTACTCTCGCACGAAGAGCTAGTCCGCGCACAAGCCTTGCTAGGCGCCGATGCGCCGTGGATCGACGGGCGCAGCAGCGCAGGAAGTCAGGCAGTCACGGTGAAAAACAATGCACAACTCTTGCAAAGCAGCCCTCAAGCGCAGGAACTGCAAAGCCTTGTGCTAGACGCTCTGAAACGCGATGCGTTGTTTTTCTCGGCCGCCTTGCCTCGCAAAATTTTCAACCCATTGTTCAACCGTTACAGCGGCGAGACCAACCACTACGGCCCTCATGTCGACGGTGCGGTGCTTCGCTCGAAAAGCACCGGCGAATGGGTCCGCAGCGATGTGTCATGCACCGTGTTTTTGACCGACCCCGCTGACTACGACGGTGGCGAGTTGTTGGTGCAAGACACCTACGGCAGCCGCGGCGTCAAGCTCGCTGCCGGTGACGCCGTGCTCTACCCCGGCACCAGCGTGCACGAAGTAACGCCCGTCACACGTGGCCAGCGGGTGGCCAGTTTCTTCTGGATTGAAAGCATGGTGCGCAGTGACGAGCAACGACGCACCTTGTTTGAACTCGACATGAACTTGCTCAAACTGCGCGCGCAACTCGGCGATACCCCAGAGACCACGGCACTCACGGGTGTGTATCACAACCTCTTGCGCCAGTGGGCTCACACATGAGCACACCTGTCTTGCCCTCGAGCCTCCCTGCGTACGCCCAACGCGCACGCGAGGTTTTGCCACAGGATGCGTGGACCTACTTTCACAGCGGTGCTGCCGACGAAATCACGGCCCAACGCAATGTCCAGGCGTGGCAAGACATCGCTCTGCAGCCACGTGCCTTACAAGACTTGCGTGGCGGCCATACCCACACCCAACTGCTTGGCAAAACTTGGCCCTGTCCCCTGATCGTGGCTCCGATGGCTTACCAAGCATGGGCACACCCCGACGGCGAACGTGCCATGGCTTTGGCGGCCGGCGCTTTGGGGTGTGGCTTCACGCTCAGCCAACACAGCACCACGGCACTGCAAGACATTGCCCCCCTCGTTTTGGCCGATGCAGGTCGCGGCCCACTGTGGATGCAACTGGCCAATGGCTGCGACCGTGCTTGGCTGCGTGACGTCGCCAGTCAAGCGCACGCCGCAGGTTATGAAGCCTTGGTCCTCAGCGTGGACGCGCCTGTGCAAGGCAGCCGCGACCGTTTGCGCGAGCAAGGCGTGCAAATTCCGGCGCATTTATGCACCCCACATTGGCGCAACGCGACACCCACAAACCAAGGCCTCTGCCAGGGCCATGTCGAACACGCCTTGCGCTGGGACGATGTGACGTGGTTGCAGCAACACGTGAACTTGCCCGTCCTGCTCAAAGGCATCACACACCCCTTAGATGCACAGCAAGCCGCGCGCTTGAACATCCATGGCCTCATCGTCAGCAACCACGGCGGACGCGTGCTCGACACACAAGCAAGCACGGCCGCCTCCCTACCGGGCATCGCCGATGCGGTGCAAGGCGATTTGACTTTGTTGGTGGATGGCGGCATTCGCCGTGGGTCTGACATGTTCAAAGCATTGGCTTTGGGGGCACACGCTGTGCTGGTCGGGCAACTCTGTTTGAATGGCTTGGCCGTGGGCGGCGCACAAGGCGTGGCCCATGTGTTGCGCCTCTTGCGGGATGAGTTTGAAATGACGATGGCCTTGTGCGGTTGCCCCAACCTTGCCGCCATCACCCGTGCGCATGTGAATGCGCCGTACACGTCGTGCTTGCCATGAACGCCACCCTGCACATCAACCCCCATCGCATCGCCCCTTTGCGTATGCGCACCACCATCGCGGTGGTGATAGCTGTGCATGCCTTGGCGTTGTGGGGAGTCAGCAGCGAATTGGCTGAACTGCCTGCATCTGACGAATCGGGCCAAGTCATCATGGCCGATGTGTTGACGGACACGCCTAACCCGGCCCCCACACTGCCCACTAAAACGCAAACGCGAACACCAACCCAGCCCAACCGCACGCCCGTCTCCAATGCGCCCAAAGCCGAAGAAACCGTGCCCAACACCACCGCCAGCCCGCAAAACGCAGCCACCACCAGCGCCAACACGCCTGCAACAGGCGCAGCCAAAGCGGGCTCACCCAGCGTGGTTGAGCCTTCCGCAGATGCGGATTACCTGAAAAATCCGCCCCCCGCGTACCCCCGCGCCAGCCGACGCTTGGGCGAACAAGGCACGGTGATCGTGCGGGTGCTGATCAACACACAAGGCTTGCCCGAGAAAGCCGAGGTGCGCACCTCTAGTGGTTTTATCCGTTTAGACCAAGCTGCCCTTGAGGCTGTCCAGCGTTGGCGCTTTGTGCCCGGACGACGCAGCGGCACCCCTGAGGCCATGTGGTTCAACATCCCCGTTCGTTTTGTTTTGGAGTAAGTCATGCCGTCTTCTTTTGGTTTTTCACATATTTGGGTGCAAGGTGACTGGGTCACACGCGGCATTTTGTTGTTGTTGCTGATCATGTCATTGGTGAGTTGGGTGGTGATTGTTTTGAAGGCCATCGATGTTTGGCGCCACAAAGAAAACGCACTCAACAGCGAACAGTTTTGGCACTGCACCAGTTTGGCTGAAGGTCTGAGCGTGTTAAGCCAACGCACGGGCAATTTGTTTTTCCATTTGGCCCAAACGGGCCAGGAAGCCACCGAGCACCACCAAGCCGCCCAAGAGCAATTGCACGACCGTCTGGATGTGAGCGACTGGGTCACCCGTTGTTTGCGCAACAGCATTGATGACCACACCAGCGAATTACAAAACTGGCTAGCCATCTTGGCCTCGATTGGTTCGACCGCTCCGTTTGTGGGGTTGTTTGGCACGGTGTGGGGCATTTATCACGCCTTGGTCAACATCGGCATGACGGGCAATGTCGGGATCGACGCCGTAGCGGGCCCGATTGGCGAGACCCTCATCATGACCGCACTCGGTCTGGCTGTGGCCATTCCAGCGGTGCTGGGTTACAACGCTTTGGTGCGTGGTAATAAATTCATCATCGCGCGCATGAATCGCTTTGCGCACGACTTGCACGCCTACTTTGTCACAGGCGCTCGCGTGCAGCGCCACGCCAACACCGGGGTTTAAGCCATGTCGTTCGAAGCCAATGACAACAGCGATGAAGTGATGAGCGAAATCAACATGACGCCCTTGGTCGATGTCATGCTGGTTTTGCTGGTGATCTTCATCATCACACTGCCGGTGATTCAACATGCCGTGAAAGTGGACCTGCCCAGCGCCAGCAGCACACGCAGCACGCCACCACCCGATAACTTGCAACTCTCGATTGATGCACAAGGTCAATACTTTGTGGGCCAACAAGCGCTCGATGCCGACGGTTTGTTCTCTCGTCTTCAAGCAGAAGCTGTGAAAGACCCACAACCTCAGCTCTACATCCGTGGTGACAAGCGCGCGCCCTATGAGTTCGTCGCCCAAGCCATGAGCAGCGCCAAACGTGCAGGCTTGCAACGCGTGGGCTTCGTGACAACACAGCCATGAGCACGCGATCCAACGCCCCACCAGAGGCCAACAAAACGAGCACGCCAGCGGGTGCTCATCCAACACCGCGCACCTTGGACAGCCAAGACTTGCTGGGCCCCCAAGGGGTGCTCTACATCCGTCACCAAAACGAGGTGTACCGACTGCAAACCACCCGCTTTGGCCGATTGATTTTGACCAAGTAGGTTACGGACGTAGAAGCGCATAAGCCTGTCTCAATCGCCTTCATTGAGACAAACAATCACCGCTAGGTGGTTTCTTGACTATGATTCACATCAATGAGTTTTGCTCATTCGATAGTTTTTATCAACCAACCAAAGGAAACCACATGTCTTTGATCAATACCCAAATCCAACCGTTCAAGAACCAAGCCTTCCACAACGGCAAGTTCATCGAAGTGACCGAAGCCACGCTCAAAGGCAAGTGGAACGTGTTCATCTTCATGCCAGCTGCGTTCACCTTCAACTGCCCCACAGAAATTGAAGACGCAGCCGACAACTACGCTGCTTTCCAAAAAGCAGGTGCTGAGGTGTACATCGTCACCACCGACACCCACTTCTCTCACAAAGTGTGGCACGAGACTTCGCCTGCTGTGGGCAAAGCCAAGTTCCCATTGATCGGCGACCCCACACACAAGCTCACACGCGCATTTGGCGTGCACATCGAAGAAGACGGCTTGGCTTTGCGTGGCACCTTTGTGATCAACCCAGACGGCGTGATCAAGACCATGGAAATCCACTCCAACGAAATCGCTCGCGATGTGTCTGAAACCCTGCGCAAGTTGACGGCTGCTCAATACACCGCCGCCAACCCAGGCCAAGTGTGCCCCGCTAAGTGGAAAGAAGGCGCGAAGACTTTGGCACCTTCCATCGACTTGGTCGGCAAGATCTAATTTTTTAGATCCCGCCTTGCGCATCACGCAAGGCGGACATCGATCAACACCTGCTCATGCAGGGCGTTGACCGCAGCGCACATTGGCATGCCAGCGTGCGTTGTATTCAGCGAATCCCCAACCTTTTTGAACCCTTCAGGTCAGCGCTGTCAGCGCATGACCTTGGATGTTTGCACCCCGATTCATTTCGTACAGAGGAGATCACCATGCTCGACGACGCACTCAAAGCCCAACTTCAACAATACCTTGGCATGCTGCGCCAACCCATCCGCTTGATCGCGTCGCTGGACGACAGCGAAACCGGCAAAGACATGGGTGAGCTGTTGCACACCATCGTCGGCTTGTCTGACAAGGTGACGCTCGACACCTCGGGCAACGACGCGCGCAAGCCTTCATTCGTGGTGGCCCGTGAAGGTGAAGCTCAAGGCGTGCGCTTTGCAGGTTTGCCACTCGGTCACGAGTTCACCTCGTTGGTGCTGGCCTTGTTGTGGACCGGCGGTCACCCACCCAAGGTGGAGCAAGAGGTGATCGACAGCATCAAAGCGTTGGAAGGCGACTTCAACTTCGAGGTCTACATGTCTTTGAGTTGCCACAACTGCCCAGACGTGGTGCAAGCGCTCTCGCTCATGGCCATCGTCAACCCCAAGGTCAAGACCGTGGTGATTGAAGGCGGTGCCTTCCAAAAAGAAGTGGAAGAACGCCAAATCATGGCTGTGCCCATGGTGTTCTTGAACGGTCAAGTGTTTGGCTCAGGCCGCATGAGCGTGGAAGAAATCGTGGCCAAGCTCGACACCAACGCTGCCGCTCGCGACGCTGCCAAGATGAACGAGAAAGACCCGTTTGACGTGCTTATCGTCGGTGGTGGCCCCGCCGGTGCTGCTGCTGCGGTGTATGCCGCGCGCAAAGGCATTCGCGTGGGTGTGGCGGCTGAGCGCTTTGGCGGTCAGGTGAACGACACCATGTCGATTGAAAACTACATCTCGGTGCTCGAAACCAACGGCCCCAAACTCGCCGCTGAGTTGGAAGCCCAAGTGCGCCACTACAACGTGGACATCATGAACTTGCAACGCGCCAGCCAAATCGTGCCCGCCTCTGCTGCAGGCGGTATGACCGAGGTGCGTTTAGAAAACGGCGGCGTGCTCAAAGCCAAGAGCGTCATCCTCTCCACCGGCGCACGTTGGCGCAATGTGAATGTGCCCGGCGAAGCCGAGTACAAAAACAAAGGCGTGGCCTACTGCCCTCACTGCGACGGCCCCTTGTTCAAAGGCAAGCGCGTGGCCGTGATTGGTGGCGGCAACTCAGGCGTGGAAGCCGCGATTGACTTGGCGGGCATCGTCGAACACGTGACGCTGGTCGAATTTGCGGATGCGTTGAAAGCCGACGCGGTGTTGGTCACCAAGCTCAAGAGCTTGCCCAACGTGACCATCCACGTGAATGCACAAACCACCGAAATCACCGGCGACGGCAGCAAGGTCAATGGCCTGAGCTACAAAGACCGCGCCACCGAAGCAGTGCATCACGTCGAACTTGAAGGCGTGTTCGTGCAAATCGGCTTGGTGCCCAACACCGAGTTTTTGAAAGGCACCGTGGAGTTGAGCAAGTTCGGCGAAATTGTGGTGGACGCCAAAGGCCACACCAATGTGCCGGGCGTGTTTGCCGCCGGTGACTGCACCACCGTGCCCTACAAACAAATCATCATTGCAGCTGGTGAGGGGTCAAAGGCGGCGCTGTCGGCGTTTGATTATTTGATTCGGCAGTAACGTTTATTTGAGCAGCTTGTCGAAGGCAGATCCGCTTGAAGGAGGGGTGAGGTTTCACTTCAGACGTTTCAAAACAACTTTGGGGCGCTGCCAGCTAAAAAAGCGATGGGCTATTGCCCGCACAGAGAAGAAAAATGACGACCAAGCGAAACCCACCAAAAATATTGACAAGATCGCTGCTTAAAACTGATCCTTTGGTGGTGTTATAGATAGCGCGATCGAAGTTCTGCCGATCAGAAGGAAAAATATATGGACGCCCGCGGCCAGAGCAACGCCACAAAGCAGAAGTACGGTCGCTTGAAGTAGCACGCTCAGCGGGATAAAGGGAGCGTCGCTACTCAGGGCCGCAGGTAATGCTCACGAGCGGGTGTAGAGAAGGGAAGAGAAACCGTAAAAGACGGCCAATACAGGAAAGATAAGTAGGCTAAGCTTTCGCCATTCATTGTCTGGAGAAACGTACCGAACAGGAACTCAAAGAAGAGTGCTCTGAAAAACATACGTGTGAGGCGATCGTTCATCATTTGCGAATCTACTGTAAAAGTAACAACGCTGCGCGGCTTTTCGTGCCGGTCTGGTGAAATGAATTGTTAGAACGGTGCGCCATACAACCGTAGCTCACAGTAACTAATCAACAAATCTGCGTACCGCCGGACCCTTGTATGGCGTGGTGGCTAAAGGTGGGGGGCTAACTTTGATGTAGACGACAAATCAACGGATATGCCAAGCGCCTGTCGGATAACAAGGGCATGAAAGTTTCAAAAAATCGTTTGTCATTATTAGCTTACCTCCCGGTGGTGTACGCATGTACAGATATAACAAAACTGAGAAAGTTGCCGCACAGCTTTGGTTTGATTCGGCTTGCTTGATAGCACTATAGATTGATTTTTAATGAAAATAGTTAACCGTAAAGGATCTAAAAATAAAAAATTACTCTCTAAAAGTGATTTCTTGCAAATATTACTTTCTAATGATATTGTTCAAATATGACCAATTCAATATGCTTTATGGACTACACACTAGAGCTCCCCGATCAACTGGCCCAGCACCTACGTGCTTTGCGCAAGGCACGTGGCCTAAGCCAAGCCGCCTTGGCCAGCAAGCTAGGGCTGACGCAGTCGCGCATTGCCGCGATTGAGCGCAACCCTGCCGCTCTAGGCGCAGGGCAACTGCTGCGCGTCTTGAGTGCGCTTGATGCACAGCTGGTGTTGCGCGACACGCGGCCTGCAAAAACCGTCTACCCCGAAAAAGCGCAAAGCACAGCCTTTCCCGCAGGTGAGTGGTAATGAAAACTTTAGCCGTTTGGATGAATGGCGAGCATGTGGCCGACTGGACGGTGGGGCGCACAGGCAAGCACCTGCTGACCTACACAGCCACATGGCTGGAAAGCCCGCAAAGTCGCCCACTGTCGCTGTCGTTGCCGTTCACAGCCACACGGCAAATTGAGGGGGCTGCGGTTGAAAACTACTTCGACAACTTGCTGCCCGACAGCGATAGCGTGCGCAGGCAAATCAGCACGCGGTTTAAAACCAAAGGGGCTAGCGCTTTTGCGCTGCTTACGGCCATTGGACGAGACTGCGTGGGCGCGGTGCAGTTGCTGCCGCCCGGCCTTGTGCCCGATGGGTTTGATGCGCTCACGTACGAGCCGCTCACGCCTGCCCAGGTAGAAAGCCATGTGCAAAACATGGGCGCACAAACGGGCTTGGGTTTGCAAGATGAGTGGCATGACTTTCGGCTGTCCATTGCAGGCGCACAAGAAAAAACAGCACTGCTGCGCGTGGGCAATACATGGTGTCGGCCCTTTGGTGCCACGCCCACCACACATATCTTGAAACCGCAAATTGGCATCACCCAAGGTCGCCAATTTGATTTGAGTCAATCGGTCGAAAATGAATGGCTGTGCAACCAAATCATCCAAAGGCTTGGGCTACCCGCCGCTCAGAGTGAGATGGCCAACTTTGGTGCCACGCGTGTTTTGGTGGTCACACGTTTTGACCGACAAGCCACGCCAGCAGGCTGGATTGCACGACTGCCACAAGAAGATTTTTGCCAAGTCAAAGGCGTAGCCTGCGCCAGCAAGTACGAAGAAATGGGCGGGCCCAACATGGATGCGTGTTTGGAGGTTTTGAAAAACAGCCAAACGCCGCACGAAGATGGGCGCACATTTTTGTGTGCACAGCTGCTGTTTTGGCTGCTGGCCGCCACCGATGGGCACGCCAAAAACTTTTCGCTCTTCGTCCTGCGCCAAGGGGCCTACCGCATGACGCCTCTGTATGACGTGCTGTCGGCTTGGCCCATCATTGGCAAAAAAGCAAATCAACTGCCCTACCAAAAAGCCAAGATGGCGATGGCTGTTCGTTCTAAAAACGCGCACTACAAACTGAGTGAAATACACCGCAGGCACTGGCAAGACTTAGCCCAACGCAGCGGGATAGAGGGCGCATGGGACGCCATGCAAAACATGGCTCAGCAGCTTGACGGAGTGCTCACCCAAGTTGAGCGCGATTTACCTGATGGGTTTCCTGCACGCGTGGCACAGAGTATTTTTGATGGCACACGCAAACACTTGAAGGTGTTTCTTGGCGTGGGCAACTAATGCGCTTCAGAAGCCGCAGGCTTGATGGTCAGCAACTCTGGGTCCACTTGGTTGTCAACACGGTGCGGCTCTTGCACAGGCTTGGGCCCCAGCCCTAAAAAGCGCAGACCCCCATCGTTCCACAACCAAAACAGCAGGTTGATGGCTGCCAACACATAGACCACGTTGCGCCAAAAATATTTCGAGTTCATCGCTTTTCCTTTTGCTTAAACAGGCCGCACGCTCACCTCTGAGCTACTGACGGTCTCTTGGCCTTGCTTGGTGTCCACCAACAGGGCGCCCGTGGTGTCTACGCCTCTTGCAATGCCTTGGCGGCCATCGCTCAGGGTGACGGGCAAATTGTGCAATGCATCGCGGACATTGAATGCGTTTTGCAGCGGCGCAAAGCCCGTGCGTCCAAACGCTTGCAAAGTAGCCAGCAAAGGCTCGGCCACTTGCATCAAAGCCTCTGGCGCGGTGATGCCGGCTTGCAAGTCTTGTAGCCCTAAGGGCGCAGTGGATAAACCATCGGCCACAGGTGGCGCGATGTTGATGCCGATGCCCACCACGCAGTAACGCCCTAGGTCGCTGTGGTGATCTAGCCCTGCAGGCATGGCTGTCTCAATCAAAATGCCGGCCAATTTGCCCCAACCTGTGGGAGTATGCGGGCGCTGAACCCACAAGTCGTTCGGCCACTTCAAGCGCACACCCAACGCGCCTTGTGGGTCTAGGCTGCGCGCCAACGACAGGCCCACGGCCAATGACAAGCCCGACCAATCCACCGGCTTGAGCATCAGGCCCAAAGAGAAGGTGAGGGCATGGCCCACCTCGCCATGCCAAGGCCGACCTAAGCGACCACGACCTGCGGTTTGGGTTTCAGCCACCAACAACACAGGCTCGGTTTGGCCAGCGCGCGCGCGGCGCATCAACTCGGTGTTGGTGGAATCAATCTCTGGCAGCACCTCGATGGTCAGGCCCGGCTGCTGGGCAACCATCGCTAACCAAAGGTCTTCAGCGGGCCAGATCATGCGGCTTAGGCCTTTTTAGACTTGGCCTTGTCGGCTTTCTTCTTCGCCTTGGGCTTGTCGTCTTTCGGAAACTCCGACGTGGACGACAACAACGTGCCACGACATTTCTTTGCGCCGCACCAGCAGGGGTATTCGAGCTTGAGTTCGGGCGTCATGGGCGCGTCAATGACCAAGCCGTAGTCGTAGTTCAACTCTTCGCCGGCCTTGATGTCACGAATGGCTTTGATGAAGACGCGACCGTCCACCTCGTCGGGCTCGCAGTTGGGCTTGCACGAGTGGTTGATCCAGCGCGAGGAGTTGCCGCCGTACTTGGCGTCAATCACATGTTTTTCGTCGATGTGAAAGTAAAACGTGTGGTTGGGGTCCGAAGGGTCGTGGGGGTGGCGGCGCAGCGCCTCTTTCCAGCTGATGATCTCACCCACATACTCGATGATGGTTTCGCCTTTGGCGAAATCGCTCAGTGCGAAAACCCCCTTGCCATGCACGCCTGAACGACGGGTTTGAATGCGGCGGCCTGTGATGGGCGCGGGGGTCGAAGCGGGGGATTTTTTGGACACGAGATTTTTCTGTTAACTTAAATACGTACGCATGTGCGTGCGCGCGCATGCGTGCGCGCGAGAAGCAAATTGTAGTGGTCAGTTTTTAAGGAACTTTTGAAATGAGCAAAACCCTCGTGATTGCCGAAAAACCTTCGGTTGCGCAAGACATCGTGCGCGCACT
Organism: Pseudomonadota bacterium; assembly: GCA_041169125.1. Taxonomy (GTDB): domain Bacteria; phylum Pseudomonadota; class Gammaproteobacteria; order Burkholderiales; family Burkholderiaceae_C; genus Limnohabitans. Next base: position 2,953 of record JBEEJP010000011.1, on the reverse strand, counting down.
CACGCCTATGGCGGGGAAGTTCGAAAAACACGACGATCACTTTGAGAGCGACACCTATGTGGTCTCCAGCGCCGTGGGCCACTTGGTCGAAATCCAAGCGCCCGAAGAGTTTGACGTCAAACGCGGCAAATGGAGCTTTGCCAATTTGCCTGTGGTGCCCCCCTACTTTGACTTGAAGCCGGTTGAAAAAACCAAGAGCCGTTTGAACGCTGTGGTCAAGCTGGCCAAGCGCAAAGACGTGACCACCCTCATCAACGCGTGTGACGCGGGGCGCGAAGGCGAGTTGATCTTCCGCTTGATCGAACAATACGCGGGCGGCAAAAAGTCTCTCGACAAACCCGTCAAGCGTTTGTGGCTGCAGTCGATGACGCCCCAAGCCATTCGCGATGGTTTTGACAACCTGCGCACCCAACAACAAATGCAAGGCTTGGCCGATGCGGCACGCAGCCGCTCAGAGGCCGATTGGTTGGTGGGTATCAACGGCACACGTGCGTTGACCGCCTTCAATTCACGCGAAGGTGGTTTCTTCTTGACCACCGTGGGCCGTGTGCAAACCCCAACCCTGTCGGTGGTGGTGGAGCGCGAGGAGCAAATTCGCAAATTCATCAGCCGTGACTACTGGGAAGTGCACGCGTCATTCCAAGTGGCGGCGGGCAGCTACCCCGCCAAATGGTTTAACCCCGAACACAAAAAAGACCCCGACGACGCCGAGAAAAAACACGACCGCGTGTGGAGCGAAGCCGAGGCCTTGGCCATTGCCGACGCCGTGCGCAACCAACAAGCCACGGTGGCCGAAGAAAGCAAACCCACCACCAAAGCCAGCCCCGGCTTGTTTGACCTCACCTCGCTGCAACGCGAAGCCAACGGTCGCTTTGGCTTCTCCGCCAAAACCACCTTGGCCTTGGCGCAAAGCCTGTACGAACGCCACAAAGCACTCACTTACCCCCGTACCGATTCACGCCACTTGCCCGAAGACTATGTGTCGGTGGTGAAAGACACCTTCACCATGCTCGCCGACAGCGGCATGAAGCACTTAGAGCAACACGCCACCGTCGCGTTGAACAAAAACTACGTGCGCAAAATTCCGCGCGTGTTTGACGACAAAAAGGTCAGCGATCACTTTGCGATCATCCCCACCTTGCAAGCCCCCAGCGGTTTGTCTGAGGCCGAGCAAAAGTTGTACGACTTGGTGGTGCGCCGCTTCATGGCGGTGTTCTTCCCCAGCGCCGAATACATGGTGACCACACGCATCAGCACCGTCAAAGCGGGTGGCAAAGACCACGCGTTCCGTACCGAGGGCAAGGTGTTGGTCAACCCAGGCTGGATGGCCATTTACGGCAAAGAAGCCGAGGCGGACAAAGCGGAAGACGACGAAGACGGCAAAACCCTTGTGGCCTTGAAGGCAGGCGAGTCGGCCAAAAACGAATCGGTCGATGCCAAAGGCCTCAAAACTCGCCCACCCGCACGCTACAGCGAAGCCACTTTGCTGGGCGCGATGGAAGGCGCAGGCAAGCTGGTGGAAGACGACGAGCTGCGCGAAGCCATGCAAGAAAAAGGCTTGGGCACACCCGCCACACGCGCGGCCATCATCGAAGGTTTGCTCAACGAGAAATACCTCATCCGCGATGGCCGCGAGATGATCCCCACCGCCAAGGCGTTTCAGCTGTTCACACTGCTGCGCGGCTTGGGCGTGGAAGAACTCTCCAAGCCTGAACTCACGGGCGGCTGGGAATACAAACTCTCGCAAATGGAACACGGCCAACTCAGCCGCGAAGCCTTCATGCGCGAGATTGCCGAGATGACGGAACACATCGTCAAAAAAGCCAAAGAGTTTGACCGCGACACCATCCCTGGCGACTACGCCACGCTCAAAACGCCATGCCCCAAGTGCGGCGGCGTGGTGAAAGAAAACTACCGCCGCTACGCCTGCGTGGGCAAAGACGGCAACGCGTCTGACTCGGGCGAGAGCGGCGCAGGTTGCGGCTTCTCCATCAGCAAAATTCCAGGGGGTCGCACCTTTGATGTGGCCGAGGTGGAAGAGTTTTTGACCAACAAAAAAATCGGCCCCCTCGATGGCTTCCGCTCCAAAGCGGGCTGGCCCTTCACCGCTGAGATTGCGCTCAAGTACAGCGAAGAAGAGCAGAACTGGAAACTCGAATTTGACTTTGGCGACGACAACGCCGAGTCCGGTGAAATTGTGGAGTTTGGTGATGCGCCCAGTTTGGGCAACTGCCCCAAGTGCGGCAGCCCTGTGCATGAACACGGCAGCAACTACGTGTGCAGCAAAGCCGTGCCCACCAACGCACAGCCCACGCCGAGCTGCGACTTCAAGAGCGGCAAGATCATCTTGCAACAACCCGTGGAGCGCGAACAAATGGTCAAGCTCTTGTCTGAAGGCAAAACCGATTTGCTCGACAAGTTTGTGTCCATGCGCACACGTCGCGCCTTCAAAGCTTATCTGCAATGGGATGCCGAAGCGGGCAAGGTGAACTTTGCGTTTGAACCTCGCACCAGCAAGTACCCTGCACGTGGCGGCAAAACACCCACCACCAACGCACTCATCAAAGCCGCAGGCAAAAAGGTGCCCGCTAAAACGACGAAGGCGACCAAAGCCAAAGCCGACAAAGTGGTCCAACCCAAAGCGCCACGCAAAGTCACCGCCGGCTTTTTGCCCAGCGCAGACCTAGCCAACGTGATTGGCGCAGAAGCGGTGGCCCGCACCGAGGTGATCAAGAAGCTGTGGGACTACATCAAGGCCAACGGCTTGCAAGACGCCACCAACAAGCGCGCCATCAACGCCGACGCCAAACTCAAACCCGTGTTTGGCAAAGACCAAGTGACCATGTTTGAACTCGCGGGCATTGCAGGCAAACACCTGCGCCCGATTGGCGAATAACTTAAAGTGACCGCATGACCGTGAATGCCCAACCCATGATCGCCACGCCACAGAGCA
>JBEEJP010000010.1:0-21452 GCA_041169125.1 Pseudomonadota bacterium | reverse complement strand
TGCGTGCCGTCGGCACGCAAACCCATGCGCACCGATTGGATGGTGCTGTCACGGTTCTTCGGGTTGGCTTGCACCCACTGCAAGCCATCCGCATCGGCTTGTGCTTCGAGGTTGAATTCTTTTTGCAAGCTCCCCACATCCACCGCCGTGGCCACCAATGCGGCGGGCGTGCTGCCCAAGGCTTGGCTTTGTTTGCGTGCCGTCACTTGCTCTAGGTCGGTGTCATAAAGCCACAAGGTTTGGCCATCGGCCACGATCACTTGCGGAAATGGCTTGATGTAGTCGAAGCGAAAACGCGTGGGGCGCAAAAACGAAAACTGCCCCGTCGATGTTTTGCGACGGGCCACGGTTTGCCCCGCTTTGAGCGGAGACGTCACCACTTGGGTGAAGTCTGAGCGACCACTTTGGGTGGACTTCAAAAAGTGGTCCAAGGTGTCCAAGCTACTGGCAAACGCCGCGCCGACACCCAACACCCCCAATGCCAAAACCGCCGCGCACACAGCGCGGCGGGCTCCCGTTGCCATCAGGCGCATGGGGCGATCACTCATCACGCTTGGGCACCAAAATTTCGCGCTGACCATTGCTGCTCATGGCGCTGACCATGCCTGCTTTTTCCATGTCTTCCACCAATCGCGCGGCGCGGTTGTAGCCAATTTTCAAATGGCGTTGCACCAACGAGATGCTGGCTTTGCAGTTTTTCAACACCACCTCGACAGCTTGGTCATACATGGGGTCTTTTTCGGCGGGCACATCGCCAAATAAATCGGGGCCTGCGGCGTTGCCCTCGCCATCCACCGTGCCGCCTTCGAGCACGCCTTCGATGTAGTCGGGCTCGCCTTGGCTCTTCAAGTACTCGACCACGCGGTGGACTTCTTCGTCACTCACAAACGCGCCGTGCACACGCACAGGAAAACCGGTACCGCTGGCCATGTAGAGCATGTCACCCATGCCGAGCAAGGCCTCTGCGCCCATTTGGTCGAGGATGGTTCGGCTGTCAATTTTGGAGCCCACAGAGAACGCAATGCGCGAGGGGATGTTGGCTTTGATGAGGCCCGTGATCACGTCCACGCTGGGACGTTGTGTGGCAAGGATCAAGTGGATGCCCGCCGCACGTGCCTTTTGTGCCAAGCGCGCAATCAGCTCTTCAATCTTTTTGCCCACCACCATCATCAAGTCGGCCAACTCGTCAATCACCACCACGATGTGGGGCAAGCGCTGCAGGGGCTCGGGTTGCTCGGGCGTCAAACTGAACGGGTTGTAGATGAACTCTTCGCGCGACGCGGCATCGTCAATCTTGGCGTTGTAGCCTGCGAGGTTACGCACGCCCAATTTACTCATGAGCTTGTAGCGCTTTTCCATTTCGCCCACACACCAGTTCAAACCATGTGCGGCTTGGCGCATATCGGTTACCACCGGGGCCAACAAATGCGGAATGCCTTCATAAACAGACATTTCCAACATCTTGGGGTCAATCATCAGCAAGCGAACATCGCGGGCTTCGGCCTTGTAGAGCAAGGACAAAATCATCGCGTTGATACCCACCGATTTACCCGAGCCGGTGGTACCCGCCACCAACACGTGAGGCATCTTGGCAAGGTCGGCGACCACGGGGTTACCCACAATGTCTTTGCCCAAGCCCATGGTCAACATCGACTTGGATTCGTTGTACACATCAGAGCCCAAAATTTCGCTCAAGCGAATGGACTGCCGTTTGGCATTGGGCAACTCCAAGGCCATGTAGTTTTTACCGGGGATGGTTTCCACCACACGGATGGACACCAACGAGAGTGAACGCGCCAAGTCTTTGGCCAGGTTCAACACTTGCGAGCCCTTCACGCCGGTGGCGGGTTCAATTTCGTAGCGCGTGATCACGGGGCCGGGGGACGCAGCCACCACACGCACTTCGACGCCAAAGTCTTTGAGTTTTTTCTCAATCAAACGGCTGGTCATTTCCAGCGTTTCGGCAGACACCGTGTCTTGTCGCGTGAGCGGGTCATCCAACAGATCCACCTGGGGCAAGCGCGAATCGGTGGCGATGTCAGTGAACAAGGTTTTTTGGCGCTCTTTGGCCACGCGTGCGCTCTTGGGCACTTCGATCACCTCGGGCTCAATGTGCACGGCAATGGGTGGGTGCTCTTTGATCTCGACGAGCTCTTCAAACACCACTTCTTCGCGCTCACGCGCCGCCACCAAGCCGTAGGCCACGTCTTCTTCGCGCTCGCGACGTTCACGCCAGGCTTCGTACAAGCCGTCAATCCATGCACCGAGGTTTTCAGCGGTTTGTCCCCACGAGAAGCGAAACACCCACGAAGCACCCACCACACCAAAAGCGATGAAGATCAAACCTGAGCCGTTGAAGCCCAACCAATTCAAGCTAGAAGGCCCCACCAAGTAACCCAACACACCACCACTGCTGTGGCCGGGCAAACGGTCTTCAAAGCGGTACATGCGTGTCCATTCCAAGCCTGTGCTTGAAATCAACAACAAGGCCAAGCCCGCCCAAAATGCAAAGCGTGTGTAGCGCCAGCCTGTGTGTTCAGCTTGCGGTTCGTCTTCGTCGCGCAAACGGTTGGCCAATGCAGCCAGCCATGCCACCAAGGCCGCGGCATAACACCACCACACGGAATAGCCCAGCAAGAAAAAGCTCAAGTCGGCAATCCATGCGCCCAAGCGCCCGCCAAAGTTGCGCACCGCACTGCCTGAGCCGGAGGTGGTCCACGCGGGATCCAAGGGCGACTGGGTGATGAGCGCCAGCAACCAAAAAGCCATGAACACAAAGCCCGCCGTCAGCGCAATTTCTTGTGCAAAGCGGCGAAAACCTGTGGGCTTGTGATCTGCATCGGCCGCAGAGGCGCGCGGATCGTTCTTCAATGTATTGAGCGAGTAAGTCATGTCTAGAGGGAGAGCTTACCCGAGAGGCAACCTTGCGGCCTCAAGGGTAAAAAGAGGTTCTTACAATCTTGCCTTTATTGTCTCTTTGATTGCCGTCCTCCGATATGTCTACCACCCAACACGCCCAAGTTTTGATTCTCGGCTCCGGCCCTGCTGGCTACACCGCTGCCGTGTACGCAGCCCGTGCCAATTTGAAGCCTTTGCTCATCACCGGCATGGCCCAAGGCGGCCAACTGATGACCACCACCGAGGTGGACAACTGGCCCGCCGACGTACATGGCGTGCAAGGCCCTGAGCTGATGCAGCGTTTCCAGCAACACGCCGAGCGCTTCAACACCCAAATCGTGTTTGACCACATCAACAAGGTCGATTTTTCTAAGCGCCCCTTTACCTTGGTGGGCGACAGCGGCACCTACACCTGTGACGCCCTCATCATTTGTACGGGCGCATCGGCCAAGTACTTGGGTCTGCCTTCGGAAGAAGCCTTCATGGGCCGTGGCGTATCGGGCTGCGCCACGTGCGACGGTTTCTTTTACCGCGACCAAGTGGTCAGCGTGGTGGGCGGCGGCAACACCGCTGTGGAAGAAGCCCTGTATTTGTCCAACATTGCCTCGAAAGTTCACTTGGTGCACCGCCGTGACACCTTCAAGGCTGAAGCCATCATGATCGACAAGCTGATGGAAAAGGTGGCCGCAGGCAAGATCGTGCTCGAAACCGACAGCACCTTGGATGAAGTTTTGGGCGACGCATCAGGCGTGACGGGCATCCGTTTGAAGAGCACCAAAGACGGCAGCACCCGTGACATTGCCACCCAAGGCTGCTTCATCGCCATTGGTCACTCCCCCAATACCGGCATTTTTGAAGGTCAGCTGGCCATGAAAAACGGCTATTTGCTCACCAAGAGCGGTTCTGAGGGCTTTGCCACCATGACCAGCGTGCCTGGCATCTTTGCCGCCGGCGACGTGCAAGACAACGTCTACCGCCAAGCCATCACCAGCGCTGGCACGGGCTGTATGGCCGCTTTAGACGCCCAGCGCTTCCTTGAGCAAGGCGCTCACTGATAGACGCCCACTAAAAAGCGCTACAATCTCAGGCTTTGCTGAATTCAGCGAAGAGATGGGTTACCGCCACCCTTTTTGGCGAGGTGAGGCGCTCGTGGGAACGACCGCCGTTGAATATGGAGTGTCCACATGGCACGCGTATGTGAAGTAACGGGCAAAGGCCCAATGACGGGAAACAACGTTTCCCACGCAAACAACAAAACAAAACGCCGCTTTTTGCCTAACCTGCAATACCGCCGTTTCTGGGTAGAGTCTGAAAACCGTTGGGTTCGCTTGCGCGTTTCTAGCGCAGCTCTGCGTTTGATCGACAAAAACGGCATCGACGCCGTGTTGGCTGACTTGCGCGCACGCGGTCAAGCTTAATTCCAGACACTGAAAGGACACGATCATGGCTTCTAAAGGCGGACGCGAAAAAATCAAGCTGGAATCAACAGCAGGTACTGGTCACTTCTACACGACCAGCAAAAACAAGAAAACCATGCCCGAGAAAATGGCGATCATGAAGTTTGATCCCAAAGCTCGCAAGCACGTGGAATACAAGGAAACCAAACTGAAGTAATTCAGGCTGGGCCTTCAAGAAAAACCCGCTCATCGTTGGATGGCGGGTTTTTTTATGGCCCAAAAGAAAAGGCACCCAAAGGTGCCTTTGTCTGAGGTGCAAAAAGCGTTTACACGCGTGCCGCACGCAAGTGCATCGAAAACTCTTGCAAAGCCGCAATACCGCTGGCCTCGGCGCGTTTGCACCAAGCTTGCAGGTCTTGCGCCAATTGGGCGCGGTTGTGATGGGTGTTGAGCCAGATTTGACGCAACTCTTCGCGCATCTTCACCATGGTGTCCACATCGGGCAATGCCGAACGGGCTGCTGCCAATTGAGCCACCAAAGCTGCAGGCACTTTCTCGGCATCACGGTGCATCCAACGCTTGGCCACGGCCAGCACAGAGTCAGCAGGCAAGGTGGACATGCGAGCCAGCTCTTGCTTCATCGCTAAGCGCAACTGGACGGCGTAATTGGCCATGACTTCGTAGCGATTGGCAATGACGGCCTCCAAAGTCTTCTCATCCGCCACAGGCTTGATGTCGCCAAAGGCCAACTTAGGAGGCGTCTTCTTGACCGTCGCCAAACCCAAGGTTTCCAAGATGCGGATGTACAACCAGCCCAAATCAAACTCATAGGGTTTGACCGACAACTTGGCAGAGGTGGGATAAGTGTGGTGGTTGTTGTGCAACTCTTCGCCACCGATGATGATGCCCCATGGCGAGATATTGGTGCTGGCGTCTGGCGCCTCAAAGTTGCGATAGCCCCAGTAATGCGCAGCACCATTGATGATGCCTGCCGCCGTGACGGGAATCCACATCATCTGCACGGCCCAAACGGTCAGGCCTAACGCACCAAACAAAGCCAAGTTGATGATGAGCATCAGGGCCACACCCCACACCGAGTGAGGGGTGTAGAGGTTGCGCTCAATCCAATCGTCGGGTGTGCCGTGACCAAAACGCTCGAGGGTTTCGAGGTTCTCAGCCTCTTTGCGGTACAGCTCAGCCCCGGTGAACAACACCGTCTTGATGCCGTGGATGTGTGGGCTGTGGGGATCGTCCGCTTGCTCACACTTGGCGTGGTGCTTGCGGTGAATCGACGTCCACTCTTTGGTCACCTGGGCCGTGGTGAGCCACAACCAAAAGCGGAAAAAGTGCGACACCACGGGATGCAAATCCAAAGCACGGTGTGCCGAATGACGGTGCAAATAAATGGTCACGCTGGCGATGGTGATGTGTGTGAGCACCATGGTGACGGCAAACACTTGCCAGCCAGAAAAATGCAGCAAGCCGTAGCTCAGCCAGTTCAACGTGGCATCAAGCCATGCCCAATTGGGTAACAACATGTAGGTCTTTCAACTCGTGGAAATCAACTGTCAATTTTAAAGTTTTGACTCTTATTTGGCTACCCAAACTGCTGCGAAAAAGCCGTCTGTGGCATGCAAGTGTGGCCAAAGACGCAAATACATCCCGTCTGTCGTACACAAACTGGCGGCATTGATAACTTTTAACTCAGTCAATGTTTCAGCCACCGACAAGGGCACAAAGTTGGGATGCGCGGCGCTGAAGGCTTGGGCAATCGCTTCGTTCTCTTCGGGCAACACGCTGCATGTGGCGTACACCAAGCGGCCACCCGGCTTCACCAAACGCGCAGCGCTGGCCAAGATCGACGTTTGCTTTTCAGTCAGCTCTTGCACCGCCTTGGGCGACTGACGCCACTTGAGGTCGGGGTTGCGACGCAACGTACCCAAGCCTGAGCAAGGCGCATCCACCAACACACGGTCAATTTTTCCGCTCAGGCGTTTCACGCGGTCATCCCGTTCGTGGGCAATGGCAGAGGGGTGCACGTTAGAAAGTTTGCTGCGTGCCAAGCGCGGCTTGAGCGACTCCAAGCGATGCGCCGACACATCAAACGCGTACAAACGCCCCGTGCTGCGCATGGCCGCACCAATGGCCAAGGTTTTGCCACCCGCGCCGGCACAAAAGTCCACCACCATCTCGCCGCGCTTGGCATCGAGCAACAAGGCCAACAGCTGCGAGCCTTCGTCTTGCACCTCAATCGCGCCACGGGCAAAGGCGTCGAGCTGACTCAGCGCCGGTTTGCCCTCAATGCGCAAACCCCAAGGCGAAAACGGCGTGTTCTCGGCCTTGATGCCTGCCAGCTGCAACTCGTGTTGCACATCGGCGCGTTTGTCGGTGAAGGTGTTCACACGCAAGTCCAGCGGCGCACCGCCGTTCATACGTTCCACCAACGGCCAAAAGCCCTCGCCCACTTGGGCTTTGAGCGGCTCGACCAACCACTCGGGCAAGTTGTGACGGTGGCGCTCCATCAAATCCGCAGGGTTCACGGTTTCGCAGGCTTCAAGCCATGCAGCTTCTTGTTTGTTGAGTGCGCCCATCAAAAAATCGAGCGGGCCACTGTTGGCATGCTTGGCATGTTTAGGCGCAGCCTTCGCGGGCGCTTGTTGCTTCAGGTGGTCGGCAAAACCCAAAATCGCCAAGCGGCGCTCCTTGGGGCCAGAGCCAGAGGGGGCAAAGTGGTCGTAGCGCAGTTTGTTGCGCAACACGTTGTAAACGGTTTCGGCCAATGCCGCTCGCTCACGCGGGCCAAAGGCATAGGTTTTACGGTAGTCACGGAAAAACTTAGACACCACCGCATCAGCGGGGTGGTCAAACTTACAGGTGAGGCGAACAAGCTCAGTACAAGCTTCAATCAGGGCTTTAGGATGCATGGGCTGTATTGTCCCATCTCACCATCCCCGTGCTTAGGATGCTTTTAAAAGGGCCTTGATCAGCGCGAAGACCACCTGTTGGTCACGTTTATTGAGCTTTTGATAACTGTGCAAAATAGACATGTCGCGACGGCTCACTTGGTAGGGTGAGTGTGAAGTCTCCATCACTTGCTTGCCCTTGACACCAAAACGCAACCATTCGGCCGTCACGCCCAGCATCTCGGCCAAGACCACCAGTTTTTCTTGGGTTGGAATAGCTTCTCCCAACAACCACTTTCGGCACGCATGCATGTGGATGTTAGGACCGCTAAAAAAAGCATTGAACTCTGCGGCCAAATGTGTTGGACTTGTCGAGCGACCAGTTTGTCGCAAGCACGCCATCAACCTTGCGGAAAACTCCTGTTTGATTTTTTCTTTTTCGACTTGTAATCGCGGCATTTTTAACCATAAATTAAATTTACAGGGTATAAGTTATCTTTTGGTCAATAAACTTGCAGTAACTAACTTAAGATAACCAAAAGTTAATTCACACAGGAACCTTGAAGAATGATTCAATCATTCAGTTGCAACGACACACAAGCGCTGTTTGAGTCAGGCACATCGCTTGTTTTTGCCAACCTCAGTTGCGTGGCAACGCGCAAATTACAACTACTCAACAGTGCGACAACTTTGTCCGATTTGATCGCACCGATCAGCAACCAATTCATCGAAGCGCCAGCATCTGACTGCAAGCACAGCATTGCCATTGACCAAGAGTACCGCTTGTACTTTCATTGGCGCGACGATGGCCCCACACAGGTTGCGATTGCCAACGACCCCACTCTAGGAGACCCCATGCTCACAGACAATTTGCCACCCACACATCCAGGTGAAATTTTGCGAGAAGACTACCTGCGCCCTCTCAACATGAGCCCGCTCACGCTGGCCACTGCCTTGCATGTGCCGTTGGCACAGGTAGAGGCCTTGATCAACGAGTCTAGTGCCATCACCCCCGAAATGGCCTTGAGGCTAACACGCTACTTTGGGGGCGATGCACTGTCGTGGTTGAACTTGCAACAAAACTACGATTTAAAACAAGTTCAAAAAGCCATGCTTCAAAACATTCATGACACCATCGAACCTGCATCACACCGCAAACACCAACCCTAGCCAAAGCCCTGAAGCATGAACGACGCTGATCTTCCCCCATTGATTGAAACACCGACGGGCTTATACCGCCACTACAAAGGCGGCCAATACGAGGTGATAGGCACCGCCCGCCACAGTGAAACCCTAGAACCCATGACCGTCTACCGCGCCCTCTACGGCGCACATGGTCTGTGGGTGCGCCCAGCGGCCATGTTTAGCGAGCAGGTGCTGATTGACGGCGTGATGCAACCGCGCTTCGTCAAGATCAACTAAGCCCTTGTATGCACCGGCATGGCACATGCCCGCGATAATTCTGGGCAATGAAAAACATCGTCATCCTGATTTCTGGCAGCGGCTCAAACATGGCGGCCGTCGTTCGCGCTGCAGAAGCACAAAACTGGGCCCAGCACCTCAACGCCCGTGTGAGCGCCGTCATCAGCAACAAAGCCGATGCCAAAGGCTTGGCCTTTGCCAAAGCGCACGGCGTTGCCACTGCGGTGGTCGACCACAAAGCCTTTGCAGACGAGCCCCAACCGCGTGACGCTTTTGACGCGGCCTTGATGACCGAAATCGACAAACACGAACCACACTTGGTGGTGCTGGCCGGCTTCATGCGCATCCTCACCCCGCGTTTTGTGGTGCACTACGAGGGCCGACTCATCAATATCCACCCCTCATTGCTACCCGCCTTCGCTGGCTTGAACACGCACGCACGCGCCATCGAAGCAGGCTGCAAATTTGCCGGCGCTACCGTGCACCGCGTGACAGCCGAACTAGACCACGGCCCCATCCTGGCACAAGCCGTGGTGCCTGTGCTGGCTGACGACACACCCGACACCTTGGCTGCACGGGTGTTGACGCAAGAGCATTTGATTTATCCAACAGCGATCGCCACACTCTTGGCCCACACGACTGAATAAAACAATTGCCCCTCATTCAAAACATCAAGCCGTGATCACAGAGGTGTTGGTGATCAAGGTTTGCAACTCTTGCAAACTATCCAGCAAAGCCCGGCTGTTGGCTGAGGTGTGATCGATGGCCGTGATGTGGTCGTACACGTCATACAACCGCTTGTTGAGCACAGATGTGCTGTAGTAATTGTTTTCGAGGTTGGTGGTATCTAGCCCCAATGCTTTGAGCTCGCTGACTTGCAAGGCCCCACCATAAATCGCCGTGTAGGCAGACGAAGCTATGCCGGTACTGCCGCCATTGGTGGCCGTCCCCGAGTAGGACTCCAAGTCATAAATTTTGGCGATGATTTTGGCAATCCCAGTGAGTTCGTTGACGGTATCCACCTCCGATTGATTTTTGTTAGCCACCACATCGGTCATCAAGGTCACGAGTTCCGCTGTGTTGGTGGCCTCAGTGCCATCGGACGCATGGCTCAAAAGCGTTAAGACGTTTGAGTCGTTGCTACCCACTCCCACGGCTATGTAGTCTGCGGCATTCGGGTCATACGACTGTTGATCGGTCGCAGCACCATTGGCCTCCGCCAAGATCGCGGCATACCCATTCACCAAGGATTTGATCTCGGCCGAAGTGAAAGCGTTTGAAGGTTTGTAGTTCACCGCATCATTGAAGGCATTGAGATACGTTGTCGTATTGGCAAGGTCTGTTTTGCCACTCGTGCCATAGTCAAAAAACGCTTGGTAATCGGTGAATGTGGGGGTTGTGTTGGTGTTGAGCTCCGCATAATGGTTGATGCGAACCGTACTCACGATGCTTTGCAACTCAGCCCAGGTATCTATCTGTGCCGAGGCACTCACGTCCGTGATGGCCGTTTTCACCGTTGCCAAATCTGTCGCATTCATGGTGCTTAAACCGCTGATGCCCAAACTGCTCAATGCGCTCACCCACTCACTGTTGTTGGTGTAGCTCCAACCTATCCCCACCGCTTGATTCATCACGTTCGTTGCTACCCTGATCAGGTCTTCCACTTGCGTGGCGGTGGACACAGACAAGGTAGTCAAACCGCCCAAGCAATCGTTCAGCAAATCCAACCACTTGGCATTTGCCGAGCCGACCAAGGTGGTTAACTGCGTGTCGCCCCCCAGCAAATTGGCATAGTCGGCTTGTGCAGGGTCGTTGCCAGCAGAAGAGTTGTTGACATTGACATCGACTGTGCGATCGCCGTCCGCCTCACCCCAAACCCGCGCATAAGAATCTGCCACGCCTTGTAACGTCGTTTTTGCATCTGCCAGCGTATCTAGATTGGTCCCTGTGTTGGCCCAGCGATCCAGTGCACTGTTCAAGGCCGTGATATTGGTATAGCCAGCATACGCGCCACTGGCTGCGAGGTCTAAGGTGGCACTCGTATCGGCCAAAGCATTTTTGGCTTTCACACCGACTGCAGCCCAATCGGTCAGCGTTGGTGCGAAGACTGGGACATCTGCAAAAGCCTGAATTCGTACCAAAGGTAAAAGTTGTCGAATCTCTTGCAGCGTATCCACCGCCGCGCTATCAGTACTCCTACTCAAGGTTGTTTTCATGGCCTCTATGTTGCTGCTGTTGACACCGGTTGTGGTGTTCAAACCCAGCAAGGTGTTCAAACCCGCAATCCATTCGTCTGTGGTGGCATACAGGGCAGGCTGGGCAATATCAGTCCCCACTGGCACACCAGCCTGCTTCATGACGTTGTAGGCGGCTTTGGCAATGACATTGATTTCATTCACCGTATCGACCGCAGTTTTATTGGCAGCCCCCACATAGTCGTTGAGTAAATCAACCGTTTTGGCATTGCCCACAGTGACCCCGATGCGGGTGTAATCGGCTTGGCTGGGGTCGTTCGTGCCAGCCAAACTGCCTATGACGTCTGCGGTGTTCGGATAGACATCGACGTTGGCTATGGCGTTGGACACGCCATCGGCCTCACTCAGGATGCGGTAGTAGCTATCTACCAACGCTTGCAAGGTGTCTTTTGTGAGTGTGGCGTCGCCTGTTTGTTGGTCTAACGCGCTGTTGAGTGCTTGCAACCATGTGCTGCCAACGTTGGCGAGGACAGTTGCCGCATCAATGTCTGCGCTGGCGGTGGCCTCGCTGAGGTTGTTAAGTGCTTTTAAGCCCGCATCTTTGTAGGTGTTCAAGCTTGGCTGTGTGACGCCCACGCCACCACTTGCGTTGGCGTAGTCTCTCAAAGTTTGTAATGCCGCTGTGGCTTGAACGATGGCTTTGAGTTCGGCGATGGTGTCGACCGCCGTGCCATCATCTGCTGTACTGACAATGGCAGTCTTGATCGCGGCAAGATTGGCGGCACTGACATACGCACTTTTCAGCAACGCATTCAGTCCGAGCACCAGTTGTGCATCGGTCTGAGAGGTAGCTTTGCCAGCAGCCATCAACATGACATCACCGGCTGTCAGCGCCAGAGTTTTCAGTTCAGCCACCGTGTCCACATCCGTCGTGGCCAATTCACCCAAGGCATTGTTGAGCAAATCCAAAGTGAGGGTCTCGCTGGGTACAGCGATGCCAACACTGGCATAGTCGTCGCGTGTGGGGTTGGCGCTCGGCGTGGCATCTGCCGCAGTGCCATTGGCTTCTGCGAGGATTTTGTCGTACGCGGTTTTCAGCGCCTGCGCGATGGCATTTAATTTCGCAGCGTCGCTCACCTCTGAGGCCGATTTGCTGGCGACGACCGCATTCATGGCGTTCAACACATCTGTGCTGTTGGCGATGGTTGGCAAGGTAACGCCCAAGGCTTCGTAGTTTTTTTGAGTGGGTGCCGTGCTTGTCCCACCCCCACTGTATTGGCTGATGATTGCTTGTGGGTCCGATGCATTGGGTGGCGTCTCGCCACCTTTGCCACGAGACGCAGCGGCCGCCACGCCCAATCCTGCAGCCCAAAACCAAGGGCTGCTTAACAGACCTGAGCCTCCCAAGGTGGCGGTGACCGAGGCGCTTTCTGTGACGACCTGCTGAGCCGCAGCCCCTTCGAGTGACGGCAGTGCCCCCATCAAGGACTCTTGCGTGACCGAGCCGCTCACCAAACTGCCCGTGTTGTAGGCGAGCACCTCGCCCTCTATAGAGAGCCCCCACAACGTCACCTGCTTGACGCTGAAATAGCCCTGAATCACCACATCGGGCACCTCGATATCGCCCCCTGGCAATGCCACGTGCAAATCAACACCGTGTCGCTTGATTTGCAGTTTGGCAGGCGACACCAAAGTTGCGACATTCATCAGTTGATACCGAGCACCTTCGGTGGCTTGCAAAACCAATGCATTGCCCAAAAGACCCGCACCACCGTCTACGACGCTTGATTTTTGTGCTTGACCAGATTTGATTTGCTTAACGAGGAATTTTTGGGCCATTTTGAGTTGATCTAGAGTTTGTGAAGTACCGATGCTTGTCAGCGCCCTGTGACGGCACCTGACTCACATTTGTACCACTATAGGTCAACTTTATTGGTAATAAATTAATTTTTAATAGCTACCTTTCAAACCTTGTTTGAAAGAAACTCCCAAAACAAATCACCCCATCAGGCGCGAACCCTTGGGCACATGCGCCATCAAAAACTCCATCTGGTCCGCCAAGATACGGCGGTTACGCAAGATGAAGTCTTCCCACAACGATGGCTCATAAGGCGCATACAGCAGCGGCATGCGCGCTTGCTCGGGCGTGCGGTTGCCTTTGCGGTGGTTGCACGATTTGCATGCCGTCACCACATTCATCCACGTGTTAGGGCCACCTTGGCCGATGGGTCGAATGTGCTCGCGGGTCAGTTCTGATTCGTAGAAGTGGTCCCCGCAGTACGCGCAGATGTTGCGGTCGCGGGTGAAGAGTTTGTCGTTGGTCAGACCCGACTTCAAATCGAACGGGTTGATGTTGGGCACACCCTTGGTGCCAATGATGCTGTTGACCGTGATGATGGACTGCTGGCCAGTGATGGCGTTAGTGCCGCCATGAAACACCGCCACCTCGCCACCAGACTCCCAGCGCACCTCGTCGGCCGCGTAGTGAATGACCGCTTGTTCCAGCGATATCCACGACTGCGGTAGCCCTTGGGCAGACAGTTTCAAGACCTTCACACCTCACCTCCACTCGCTTCTCAAACGACCGATCGGGAATGCACATCTCTATCAGGGACAATATACCTTTATTGGATGACAGTTTCATAGTCATCCCCACACACTCAAACCATGCAGATTTTTCGAGGTTTTCATCACCCGCAATTGGCCAAGGCTTGCGCCCTGACCATTGGCAACTTTGACGGCGTACACCGTGGCCACCAAGCCATGTTGGCTTTGCTGATCAATGAGGCACGCCACCGTGGCGTGCCCAGTTGCGTGATGACGTTTGAGCCGCACCCGCGCGACTTCTTTGCCGAGCAACACCAACAACCCGACCTCGCCCCCGCCCGCATTGCCACCTTGCGCGACAAGCTCAACGAGCTGGCCGCTTGTGGTGTGGACCAATGCGTGGTCTTGCCCTTCAACCAAGCCTTTGCCTCGCAAGCGCCCCAGGCCTTCATCGAAGAGGTGTTGGTCAAAGGCTTGGGTGTGAAGTACGTGCTGGTGGGTGACGACTTTCGCTTTGGCGCCAAACGCGCCGGCGACTACACCATGCTCGACGCAGCAGGTGTCAGCCTGGGCTTTGATGTGGCTCGCATGAACAGCTACGAGGTATCGCGCCCCCACGTTCGGCACCTTGTGTCCTCACTGCCCCCCGAGGGGGCTGGCCCTGCCTTGGGGCGGCCCGGCGGCAGGTCCAACCTGCGCGTCTCCAGCTCTGCCGTGCGCGAAGCCATGGACCGCGGCGCCATGCAAGAGGTCGCGCAGTTGCTGGGGCGTCCCTACGCCATTTCAGGCCATGTGGTCCATGGCCGCAAACTGGGCCGTGAGCTCAACTGCCGCACGCTCAATCTGCGCTTTAGCCATTGGAAGCCAGCGGCCAGCGGCATCTTTGTGGTGCAGGTGCATGGCTTGACCGATCAGCCCTTGGCGGGTGTCGCCAATTTGGGCATTCGTCCCTCGCTGGACCCCAACGACGTCAACGGTGGGCGCGTGCTGCTGGAGACCCATTGCCTCGACTGGCCCACCAGCCTTGGGGCTGAGGGGGGCTACGGTAAAATCATTCGCGTGGAACTGCTGCACAAATTACACGACGAGCTGAAGTACGACGGTCTGGACGCCTTGATGCAAGGCATCCACAAAGACTGCGACGATGCACGCGCTTGGCTCGCAGCCCGAATTTGATGGGGCGTGCAGCCCCCTCTTGCTGCACATTGCCCCGCGCCTCCCGACTTGCTGGCAAGGCCTGTACTCAGCCACCCCTTGCCCACCCTCTTTTCAGTCTCTGACACAGAGACGCCGATACCCGAGATAGCCATGACCGATAAAAACAGCACCTACCGCGACACGCTCAACATGCTCGACACGCCGTTTCCTATGCGTGGCGACTTGCCCAAACGCGAACCCGCATGGGCCAAGCAGTGGCAAGACGATGGCTTGTACAAAAAACTGCGTGCTGCACGCCACGGTGCGCCGCTGTTTGTGTTGCACGACGGCCCTCCGTATGCCAACGGCAAGCTGCACATCGGGCACGCGCTGAACAAAGTGTTGAAAGACATGATCGTCAAGTCCAAGCAATTGGGCGGCTTTGACGCACAGTACATCCCCGGCTGGGACTGCCACGGTTTGCCGATTGAAAACGCGATTGAAAAACTGCATGGCCGCAAACTCAGCCGTGACGACATGCAAGCCAAAAGCCGCGCCTTCGCCACCGAGCAAATTGACCAACAGCGCGAAGACTTCAAACGCCTCGGCGTGTTGGGCGACTGGGAGCGCCCCTACCGCACCATGGACCCCGCCAACGAAGCGGGCCAACTGCGCGCCTTCAAACGCGTGATGGAGCGTGGCTTTGTCTACCGAGGTTTGAAGCCCGTGTACTGGTGCTTCGACTGCGGCTCGTCGCTGGCCGAATTTGAAATTGAATACGCCGACAAAAAGAGCGACACCTTGGACGTCGCCTTCTTGTGCGCCCAACCCGACAAATTGGCCGCAGCATTTGGTTTGCCCAAACTCGACAAAGACGCCTTCGCGGTGATCTGGACCACCACCGCGTGGACCATCCCTGCCAACCAAGCACTCAACATGCACCCCGACATCAACTACGCCTTGGTCGACACCGAGCGTGGCTTGTTGGTGTGTGCGGCTTCGTTGGTCGAGAAATGCTTGGAGCGTTGGAAGCTCGAAGGCAAAGTGGTCGCCACCGCCAAGGGCGACAAGCTGGGCTTGATTGAATTCAACCACCCCCTCGCACATGTGGACGCCGGTTACCAACGCACGGCCCCCGTGTTCTTGGCCGACTACGTGGGCGAAGCCGACGGCACAGGCATCGTGCACAGCGCACCGGCCTATGGCGTGGACGACTTCAACTCATGCATGGCCAACGGCATGAAGTACACCGACATCCTGAACCCCGTGCAAGGCAACGGCTGCTACGCCGAAGACTTTGCGCTCTTCGGTGGCTTGCACATCTGGAAAGCCGTGCCCGTGATTTTGGAAACCCTGCAAAACGCAGGTCGCTTGATGGCCACCCAAGCCATCACGCACAGCTACCCCCACTGCTGGCGTCACAAAACACCCGTCATCTACCGTGCAGCGGCACAGTGGTTCATTCGCATGGATGCGTTTGACAGCACCACCGAAAAAACAACCGGCAAATTCATCACCGACAAGTCGAGCAAGTCATTGCGCGAATTGGCGTTGAATGCGATTGACCACACCAACTTCTACCCCGAGAACGGCCGCGCCCGCTTGCGCGACATGATTGCCAACCGACCCGACTGGTGCATCTCGCGCCAACGCAGCTGGGGCGTGCCTGTGCCCTTCTTCTTGCACAAAGACAGCGGCGAGTTGCACCCACGCACCATGGCCATCATGGACCAAGCGGCAGACATCGTGGAAAAAGGCGGCATCGAAGCGTGGAGCCGCGTGACGGTGGAAGACATCCTCAACCAGCCCGGTGACGACGCCCCCAGCTACACCAAGAGCACCGACATTTTGGAAGTGTGGTTTGACTCTGGCTCCACCTTCCAACACGTGCTGCGCGGCAGCCACAAAGATGCGTACGACCGTGCACCGCACCACGACCAAGGCCCAGAAGCCGACCTGTATTTGGAAGGCCACGACCAACACCGTGGCTGGTTCCACAGCTCGCTGCTCTTGGGCTGCGCCTTGTACGACCGTGCGCCCTACAAAGGCTTGCTGACCCACGGCTTTGCCACCGACGGCCAAGGCCGCAAGATGAGCAAGAGCTTGGGCAACACTGTGGCGCCACAAGAAGTGACCGACAAAATGGGCGCCGAAATTTTGCGCCTGTGGGTGGCCAGCACCGACTACTCGGGCGACTTGAACATCGACGACAAAATCTTGGCCCGCGTGGTCGATGCCTATCGCCGCATCCGCAACACCCTGCGCTTTTTGATGGCCAACATCAGCGACTTCGACGCAGCCAAAGACACGGTCGCGTTGGATGACTTGTTAGAAATTGACAAGTACGCCCTGTCTCGCGCGGCCCAAGTACAAGCCGACATCTTGAGCCACTTTGACAAGTACGAGTTCCACCCCGTGGTGTCGAAGTTGCAGCTGTATTGCTCGGAAGACTTGGGCGCGTTCTACCTCGACGTACTCAAAGACCGCCTGTACACCACCGCCCCCAAATCGCTCGCTCGCCGCAGCGCGCAAACGGCCTTGCACCAAATCACCCATGCGTTTGTGCGTTGGATGGCCCCGTTCTTGAGCTTCACCGCAGAAGAAGCGTGGCGCATCATCGGCCAATCGGAATCCATCTTTTTGGAAACCTTCACCGATCTAGGCAGCAGCAACACCGCGTTGATGGACAAGTGGGCCACGCTGCAGCAGGTGCGTGAAATCGCCAACAAAGAAATCGAAAACAAACGCACCGAAGGTTTGGTGGGCGCCTCACTGCAAGCCGAGTTGGTCATCCAATGCAACGGCGCAAGCTACGAGGCCCTGGCTTCGTTGGGCGACGACTTGAAGTTTGTGTTCATCACCTCCAAGGTCACCTTGACCCAAGGCGAAGGCCTGTCGGTTGAAGTCAAAGCCAGCGCGGCCACCAAGTGCGA
Source organism: Pseudomonadota bacterium (assembly GCA_041169125.1). Lineage (GTDB taxonomy): Bacteria > Pseudomonadota > Gammaproteobacteria > Burkholderiales > Burkholderiaceae_C > Limnohabitans. Next base: position 4,020 of record JBEEJP010000010.1, on the reverse strand, counting down.
ACGCTGCTGGCACTACAGCGACGACGTGGGCCACAACCCCGATCACCCCACCCTGTGCGGCCGTTGCGACAGCAACTTGCATGGCGAGGGTGAAGTGCGTCACTTCGCCTAAAGAAACCACACATGGCACGCCACACGTTCCTTCGCAACACGCCCTCGTTTTGGGTGTGGATGGGCATTGCCGCACTCATTGTGTTGGCAGATCAGTTCACCAAGGTGTTGATCGTGGGCACCTATCAGCTGGGTGAGGGCTTTGCCGTGACCAGCTTCTTCAACATCGTGCGCGTGCACAACGAAGGCGCTGCGTTTTCATTTCTCGCCCACGCAGGCGGCTGGCAACGCTGGTTCTTCACCGGCCTCGGTGCCATCGCCACCTTGGGCATGGTGTGGATGCTCCAACGTCACCCCGGTCAAAAACTGTTTGGCTTTGCCATCGCTTGCATTTTGGGTGGGGCTGTGGGCAATGTGATTGACCGTGTGCTGTATGGCTATGTGGTGGACTTTCTAGACTTCTATTACGCCAACATTCACTTTCCCGCCTTCAACGTGGCCGACTGCGGCATCAGCCTAGGCGCAGCGTGTCTCATCTTGGATGAAGTGCTGCGCGTACGCCGAGGCAACTAAGCATGCAAATACTCAACCCCACCACCGTCAGCGTGGACCAGCTCAATCCCACGATTGCCCGCAAAGGCTACGGCATTCTCAGCGCCAGCAGCGTGGCGCAATGGGCGGGGTGTGGCTTGGACGAACTACTCGCTCTGTCGCCCGATTGGAACGACATGCCGCCCGACAACTACCTCAAAGACGGTGGCCGCTACCGCCGCCGTCGCCACAGCAGTTTTGTTTTTGAGAACCACACCTTGACCCAAGTGCCGCACCGCGCACATTGGCAGTCGCTCGACTACAACGCGCTGCACGGCGGCATGGAGCGTTGGTTTGAGCCCATGCGCGAAGCCACCGTTGCGACGCCTGCTTGGACACAATTACTCACCGCGTTGGCCCATACTGCCAGCCAAGTCCGAGGCACTACCCACACCAAGTGGTGCATCGAAGCGCATCAGTTTCGCATTGACACCACCGACGGCATTGGCCGCCCCACCCCTGAAGGCGCACACCGCGATGGCGTAGATTTTGTGGCGGTGTTCATGCTCGCCCGCGTGGGCATCAAAGGCGGCGAGACGCGTGTGTTTGAAGCCCATGGCCCGCAAGGCGAACGCTTCACGCTGAGCGAGCCTTGGTCGTTGATGTTGTTGGACGACACCCGCATGATTCACGAAAGCACACCGATTCAGCCTTTGGCTGAGGGCGGCCATCGTGACACATTGGTGCTCACCTGCCGCGCAGACAAGTTTCAGGACGCCGAACCCAACGCCTGAAACGCCTGCGCTGTCATCACAAAGTGATGAGGGTGCAACCCGTGGTCTTGCGGGCTTCCAAGTCGCGGTGCGCTTGGGCAATGTCGGCCAAGGGGTAGGTTTGGTCGATGTGGATCTTCACCTTGCCGCTGGTCACCGCTTCAAACAAATCGTCGGCCATGGCTTGCGTGCTTTCGCGCGTGACGATGTGGCTGAACAAGGTTTGACGTGTGACATAAATCGAACCCTTGGGGCCCAAGATGCCGGGAGAGAACGGGTCCACAGGGCCTGAGGCATTGCCAAAGCTGGCCATCAAACCGAATGGGGCCAAGCAGTCGAGCGACTTGTCCCATGTGTCTTTGCCGACCGAGTCGTACACCACTTTCACACCTTTGCCGCCGGTGATCTCTTTCACGCGGGCCAAGAAGTCTTCGGTGTTGTAGTTGATGACATGGGCGGCGCCATTGGCTTTGGCCAAGGCGCACTTGGCATCGCTGCCCGCCGTACCAATGAGTTGGTAACCCAAGGCCTTGGCCCATTGGCAAGCAATCAGGCCCACACCCCCTGCAGCGGCATGGAACAAGATGAAATCACCCGCATGCAAACCACCTTGAGGCAAGGTGCGCTTGAGCAAATACTGGGCTGTCAAGCCTTTGAGCATCATGGCCGCGCCCGTCTCAAACGAAATTGCGTCAGGCAATTTGCACACGCACTTGGCAGGCATCACACGCTCTTCGCAATAGCTACCGGGAGGTTGGCTGGCGTACGCGGCACGGTCACCCACTTTCAGATGGGTCACACCTTCGCCCACGGCTTCGATGATGCCGCTGGCCTCCATGCCCAACTGCAAAGGCATGGGCAATTGGTACAAGCCGCTGCGTTGGTACACATCGATGAAGTTCAGACCAATGGCTTTGTGGCGAATGCGAATCTCGCCTGGGCCGGGTTGGCCCACGTTCACTTGAACGAGCTTAAGTTGCTCAGGACCGCCGTGTTGTTCGATGATGACTGCTTGGGTCATGGGATGATGCTCCAGAGGTGGGTGAATTTTTTAAGACGCTGAATCCTGCCACGAAACGCTTGGCGGGGCTGTCACATGGGTTATTCATCCCCTCGGGTACAGTGCTGCCCTTATGTCCGTTGTTCCTCACGCCCTCACGCCGCGCAATGCGGCGCTTTTATTGATTCCGCCCCTGTTGTGGGCCAGCAATGCCGTCATTGGTCGCATGATTGTCGACCTCATCCCGCCCATCACGTTGAATTTGATTCGATGGGCATTGGCCTTTGTGCTGCTGCTGCCACTCACCCACCGCCTCTTGCGCCGCCACAGTCCGCTGTGGGCACACTGGAAGCGCTACACCCTGCTCGGCCTCTTGGGCGTGGGGTGTTACAACAGCTTTCTTTATTTGGCGCTGCAAACCTCCACCCCCCTCAACGTGACGTTGGTCGGCTCCAGCATGCCCGTGTTCATGCTGTTGGTGGGTGCGTTGTTCTTTCAACAAACCGTGCGCAAACGACAAATCGCAGGCGCAGTGCTGTCCATCATGGGCGTGCTGGTGGTGCTGTGCCGTGGTGATTGGCACGCTTTGGCCAATGTGCATTTGGTGGTTGGCGATCTGTTTATGTTGTTGGCCACCGCCGCATGGTCTTGGTACAGCTGGTTGTTGGTGCGCACCCAAGAGCCTGCTGAGGCACGTGAGAACTGGGCCAACTTTCTCATGGCACAGATGGTGTTTGGCTTGTTTTGGTCTGCCGCATTCAGTGGCGCAGAGTGGTCTGGCCTGACCGGCATTGCGAACGCACACATCAGCTGGAGCTGGCCCTTGGTTGCGACACTGGTGTACGTGTCTGTGGGGCCTGCGGTGTTGGCCTATCGTTTTTGGGGCTTGGGTGTGCAAAACGTGGGCCCCAACATTGCCGGCTTTTTTGTGAACCTGGTTCCGGTGTTCACGGCCACCTTGTCAGCCCTTGTGTTGGGCGACATGCCGCAGCTGTATCACGCCGCAGCGTTTGTGCTCATCATTGGCGGCATTGCGGTGTCGTCACGCAAATAACTCAGAACGTTCCTGCGTACAAACCGCCATCGGGCAAGATGTTTTGCCCCGTGATGTAGCCCGCTTGCACCGAGCACAAGAACGCGCAGATCGCACCAAACTCTTCGGGCGTGCCAAAGCGCCCCGAGGGAATTTGCGCTTGCTGCACCGCACGCACATCTGCCACTGTTTGGCCTGTTTTGTGGGCGGCCGATTGGTGTGTGGCCGCCAAACGGTCGGTGTCAAATTTGCCCGGCAATAGGTTGTTGATCGTCACCCCTTTGGCGGCAATGCTGCTGCGTGCCACGCCCGCCACAAACCCTGTCAAACCCGAACGCGCGCCATTGGACAAACCCAAGATGTCAATGGGCGCTTTGACCGCGCTCGAGGTGATGTTGACGATGCGGCCAAAGCCCCGCTCGGCCATGCCATCCACCGTGGCTTTGATGAGCTCGATCGGGGTGAGCATATTGGCGTCGACCGCTTTGATCCAATCGTCGCGCGTCCACGCACGAAAGTCGCCGGGCGGTGGGCCACCGGCATTGGTCACCACGATGTCAAAGTTTTGACCGGGGCCACCCGCCACCGACCAAATGGCCTCACGCCCTTGCGGCGTGGTGATGTCAGCCGCC
>JBEEJP010000009.1:0-21594 GCA_041169125.1 Pseudomonadota bacterium | reverse complement strand
CTCAATTCGCGCAGCAGCATCGAATTAATTCAAATGCTGCTGCAAACACAAACCATCAAGTTTTGGAATAACCTTGACCCCTCGGACTAACTTCTAACTCAGTGGTACGGCTAGTGGGGGCAGGTCAAAGGCAACAAAAGTCATTCGCTAACGGCTTTATAAATTTTTGCAAAACGAAATGCTTTGGAGAAAGAATAGATTGTAATTTTCCCTGCGGTTAATTCATGATCAAAAAAAGTTAAGTAGACCAAAGAGTTTAAAATCATCAGTCATGACACTACTAGTAACCGGATGTGCGGGATTCATTGGCAGCAATTTTGTGCAAACATGGTTGAAGTCGGTAGACGAAACTGTGCTGAATTTAGACAAGCTCACATACGCGGGTAATTTAGCTAATCTAAAAGCCCTAGAAGGCGACAAGCGCCATGTGTTTGTGCAAGGTGACATTGGAGATCGTGTGTTGGTGAGTAAGCTGCTGGCGGAGTACAGGCCCCGCGCGGTGCTGAACTTTGCGGCAGAAAGCCATGTAGACCGCTCCATTCACGGTCCTGGAGACTTCATTCAAACCAATATAGTTGGTACATTCAATTTGCTTGAGAGTGTGCGTGCCTATTGGCAAGACTTGACTGAGGCGCCAAAAGAGACCTTCCGTTTTTTGCATGTTTCCACCGATGAGGTGTACGGGACGCTGTCGCCCACAGATCCCGCATTTGCAGAAACCAAAGCGTTCGAGCCCAACAGCCCTTACTCAGCCAGCAAAGCTGCCAGCGATCACTTGGTGCGCGCATGGCACCATACCTATGGCTTGCCTGTACTGACCACCAATTGCAGCAATAACTATGGGCCTTATCATTTTCCAGAAAAATTGATTCCTTTGGTTATTCACAACGCCTTGGCTGGTAAGCGCTTGCCCATTTATGGCGATGGTCAGCAAGTGCGTGATTGGTTGTATGTTGAGGATCACTGCCGTGCCATTGGCCGTGTGCTAGAAGCTGGCAAATTGGGCGAGACCTACAACATTGGCGGCTGGAATGAGAAAACCAACTTGGATGTGGTGAATACCTTATGCGCCGTGTTGGATGAGCTCAAACCTCGTGCAGATGGCAAACATTACGCAGAGCAAATTACTTACGTTAAAGATCGTCCAGGCCACGATCGCCGCTACGCCATAGATGCACGCAAGATTGAGAGTGAACTGGGCTGGACGCCACAAGAAACGTTCGAGACCGGCATTCGTAAAACTGTGCAGTGGTACTTGGCGAATCAAGAATGGGTAGAGGGTGTGACCAGTGGCAGCTATCGCCAATGGGTCGGCAAGCAGTACGGTGCCTAAGGCCAAGCCGATGCTGAAAATCTTGCTGCTTGGTAAAAACGGTCAAGTGGGATGGGAGCTACAACGCAGTTTGGCTCCTTTGGGGGAGGTGTTGGCACTTGATCGCCACAGCACTAACTATTGCGGTGATTTGTCTAAGCCTGAGCAACTGGCCGAAACTGTGCTGGTCTACAAACCAGACTTCATCGTCAATGCTGCTGCGTATACTGCGGTGGACAAGGCCGAGTCTGAGTCTGAGTTGGCGAGGGTATTAAACGCAGAGGCGCCTGCAGTTTTAGCAAAAGCAGCCGCTCAAGTGGGGGCGTGGTTGATTCACTATTCCACCGACTATGTGTTTGATGGCAGTGGCAATCATGCAAGGCAAGAGGGGGAGGGTGCAGGATCGCTCAATGTATATGGCCAAACCAAGTTGGATGGTGAAAAAGCCATTGTGGTCAGTGGGTGCACGCATTTGATTTTCCGTACCAGCTGGGTATATGCCGCACGCGGCGGAAACTTTGCTAAAACCATGTTGCGCTTGGCGCAAGAGCGTGAGCAACTCACGGTCATCAACGACCAGCATGGCGCGCCTACGGGAGCAGACCTGATTGCAGACGTGACAGCACATGCTATACGCCGAGTAGTGAACACTCAAAACATTGCATTCAGTGGCGTGTATCACCTAGTAGCTTCTGGCGAAACCACTTGGCATGGCTATGCCAGCTATGTGATCGATCAAGCTAAAAAGTTAAAGCCTGAGCTTTCTTGGCAGGTGCAAAACATTGCCTCCGTGCTAACCAGTGCTTTTCCCACACCCGCAACCCGCCCGCATAACTCGCGACTGTGTAACACCAAGCTGCAAAATCGATTTGGTTTGGTGCTCCCACCTTGGCAGCAAGGGGTTGACCGCATGTTGGCAGAAATACTTTAATGAAAAGAATATGACAAAGCAACGCAAAGGCATCATCCTCGCCGGTGGTTCAGGCACCCGCTTGTACCCAGTCACACAAGCTGTGAGCAAACAGCTCATGCCCGTGTACGACAAGCCCATGATTTATTACCCGCTGACCACGTTGATGCTCAGTGGTATCAAAGATGTGTTGGTCATTTCAACCCCGCAAGACACACCTAGGTTTACCGAGTTGCTGGGCGATGGAAGCCAATGGGGTATGAACATTCAATACGCCGTTCAACCTAGCCCAGACGGCTTGGCGCAGGCCTTCATCATTGGCAAAGAGTTTGTGGGTAATCACCCCAGCGCATTGGTGTTGGGGGACAACATTTTTTATGGGCATGACTTGGTGAAACAACTGCAAAGCGCCAACGCTCGTACAAGTGGTGCGAGCGTGTTTGCCTACCATGTGCACGACCCAGAGCGCTATGGTGTGGTGGAGTTTGATAGTGCATTCAAAGCGCGGAGCATTGAGGAAAAACCGACTCAACCTAAAAGTAACTACGCCGTCACTGGTTTGTACTTTTACGACGAACAGGTGTGTGACATTGCAGCCGCCGTCAAACCATCGCATCGAGGTGAGCTTGAAATCACTGATGTGAACAAGCGCTATTTAGAGCTGGATCAGTTGAATGTGGAAATCATGGGCCGTGGCTATGCGTGGCTTGACACAGGTACACACGACAGTTTGCTGGAAGCCGCAAGTTTCATTGGCACTTTGCAAAAACGCCAAGGCTTGATGGTTGCTTGCCCTGAAGAAATTGCGTTCAGTCAGAAATGGATTGATGCAGCTGCTTTGCAAAAGTTGGCTGCACCACTGGCAAAGAATGGCTACGGTCAATACCTGCTGGGTTTGTTAAAGTAAGGCCATGCCCTATCAAGTGACACAAACGCCCCTCGCGGGCGTTTTAGTTTTAGAACCCAAGGTCTTTGGTGATGCGCGAGGCTTCTTCTTTGAAAGCTTTAATACGCGTGACTTCGAGCAAGCTACAGGCTTGAAAGAGACTTTTGTGCAAGACAACCACAGCAAGTCTGCTAAGGGCGTGCTACGTGGATTGCATTATCAAACTCAACATGCCCAAGGTAAGTTAGTGCGTGTCACACAAGGTGCAGTGTTTGATGTTGCTGTGGACATTCGCCAAGGCTCACCGACGTTTGGTAAATGGTTTGGGTTAGAGCTGTCTGCTGAAAACAAAAAACAACTTTGGATTCCAGCTGGCTTGGCGCATGGTTTTTTGGTGACGAGTGAGAGTGCTGAGTTTTTGTACAAAACCACGGACTACTACCATCCTGAGTTTGAATGTAGTTTGTTGTGGAGCGATTCCGAGCTAAAGATACAGTGGCCCTTGCATCTGCTTGATGATTTACCGTTGCTAGCAGATAAGGATGCAAACGCCAATCTGTTCAGCTCGATGAAAGATCTTTGATGATTGCGGATAAATTTGAACATGCGGCACGTTACTGTTGTCTCGCAATGGTGGCATGTCTTTCCTTTACGACCGCTGGTGCTAACTTAGCATTGGTCGCTTTCATTATTTGTGCACTAATTTCCAAGAAGTGGGTGACAGATTTCCACTTAATTTGGAAGCATCCAGTTGCACAGCTGTCGATTGCCTGCTTTTTTGTATTGTGTCTTAGTCAGCTTTGGTCAGGTGTCGAGGCTGAACTTTCTTGGGCGTGGATTAGTAAATATAAAAAATTATTTCTTATTCCTATGGTGATACCTTTTTTTCAAAGGCGAGAATATAAGGTTGCTTTATTTCATACATTATTTATATCTTTATTGCTGGGGCTGGTTGTCTCCTACACTAATTACTTTGGATTGACCGAAGTCGGTGACTGTCCAGCAGTCGGATGTACAGCTCATTCGTACATCACACTCAGTATGCTGAATTGTCTTCTTTTTATTATGGCTATTGCTTTCTTCAAGCAAGAAAAGGTTTTTATAAAAAAGGCATTAATTGCTTCTGTTGCATTTTTTGCATGGTTGAACATCGTCTCTATACTGCCTTCTCGTACAGGTCAGATCCTCATTTTTGTTTTGATAGTTTGGTTTCCTTTTGTTATATGGAATGGAAATTTTGTTAGTCGAAGGATGAAATGGGTTTCTTTTATAAGTGCGGTAATGTTTGTTGGATTGTCATTGGGGGCAATTTATGCAACTAAAGGCTCGAGATTGGTTGAATCGATAGAAAAAATAAGCTCTCACAAGGCGGAGGCCTTTAATTCGAAGAGTGCTTCAGTTTCAGTTGATGTTAGATTTGAATTTTATAAAAAATCATTGGTATTAATTGGTGAAAAACCTTTGCTTGGATGGGGGGCGGGTGCTCATGAGCCTAAGCTTTTGAGTATGTCGTCCGAAGGGGAAGTCGTATTCTCAAATCCACATAATGAGTATTTGCTCTGGCTTCTCCAAACAGGCGTGTTGGGATTGTTTATATTCTTATGTTGGCTTTGTGTTGTATGGCGGTACTCTAGGCGTGTTGTCAATTTTGATGAAAAAGTAATTTTGCAAGGCTGGTTGTTGATATTTATCTTAGGTTCTTTTTTAAATTCCTTTCTGTTAGATTTCTCAGAAGGCTATATGACAGCTTTTCTAATTGCGGCGTTGACACCTTTTCGCATCAATGAAGAGTTGCCCTAAATATTTGATTTTAATTTGATTGGAAAGAGATTAATGTTTTCAATTGTCATTCCAACTTGGAACAATCTGTCGTATATCAAGCTCTTGGTCGAGAGCTTACGGAAGTACTCAAAGTACAACCATCAAATCTTGATTCACGTGAACGATGGTTCAGATGGCTCTTTGGATTGGGTTAGAGCAGAAGGCCTAGAGCACACAGCAAGCCCAGACAATATCGGTATTTGTTTTGCGGTCAATCGGGCTGCGGCATTGGCGACACAAAAATATCTTGTGTATATGAACGACGATATGGTTGTTTTGCCTGACTGGGATGTGGAGTTGTTGAAGTACGCAGAGAGTTTCGGTGACCAGCGTTTTATGTTGTCTGCCACGATGGTGGAGCCACGTGAAACTGGAAACAAATGTGTCGTGGTGGCTGATTTCGGTCAAAGTGCTGAACGGTGGAATGAGGAGCTTGCTTTGTCAGCCTGTCATGGCTTGAAACGAACCAATTGGCGTGGGTCGACTTGGCCGCCTACGTTGGTTCCTACATGGATGTGGACAGAGGTGGGGGGCTATAGCACGGAGTTTTCTCCAGGCATGAGCAGCGATAACGATTTCACGATGAAGCTTTATCACGCCGGTTGCCGCATCTTTTTAGGTGTTGGTAGCAGTTTGGTGTATCACTTTGCTTGTGTTTCAACGGGACGGATTAAAAAGAATGATGGTCGAAAACAGTTTTTACGAAAGTGGAGCGTGTCGCAAAAAGATTTCGACAGGCATGTGTTGTTTCGTGGTCAAGTCGCTCACGCGCCATTTACGACTGAGACGGTCGATTTGTCGAAGTTCAAGCTAAAGTCTGAATTGATGATTCGACTCAAGCGCTGATGTTTAGCGCAGCCTAAGCATCCACACGCTAAGGCCCAGCAAACTCAAACTGTTGACCAGTGAAAGTGCCGCTATGTGCTGCTCCATTCCAGTTAGTAAATCAAAGCTCGTGGGGGCGATCAGCACCAAAGCTTGTACCCCTGCTAACACCATGCAAGCCCAAGAATAAGCCTCAGCGGCCTCCGTCTGAAAAGGTCGATAACTAAACGCCGCCGATAAGCAAGCGCAGCCTTGCCACAGCACCAACGGGGCAATGTAAGGCCACACCCCATCCCAACGCGGATCAAGCCAGCCTTGGTCGAGTGCGAATGCGCATGCCAAGCCGAGGGCTATGACGCAGGCGAATGCGCCAATGCCAACCCACCAAGGTGTGGCGCGGTTGGGGTGTAGGCCTTTGGCCAACACCACTTGAGCCCACGCCACATGCACCACCGCTGGCACAAAGCCCAGCACGCGCAACAAGGCGCTCATCCAGCCTGTTTCTTCTGCGCCGTATAGGCGTTGCCACACCACGAGGATGGCAGTGGCAAGCAATGCGTCTACCAAGGTATGGGCCATGCGCAGGGCTGCACTGCGAGGGTCGGCCTGCGTTTGGGTTTCGTGGTGCGTGGCTACCGGTGTCGCGCGCGTGCGCAGCGCAGGCACTAGCCACAGGGCACCGACCGCGTAGCCCATCAGGGCTGACACCACTAAGCTCGGGCCATGCCAGCCAAGTGCGACGCCTGCCATGGCTGCAGTCAGCGCTACGGCGGCGGCTGTGATGGGAGGCAGCACACGCACGGCGGCTTGTTGCGCAGCAGAGCCCGCGCGCAGGGTGAAGCTTTGCGCCAACATCCACCCCATTTGGCACACGGCCAGCAGCATGGCCCACAGCAAGGTGGGCCAGATGGCCAATTGGCTGAACCAGACGGCCAAGGCGGCGATGGGCAGCAGGGCCAAGCCGCGCAAGGCGCTGGCGTGCCACGCGTGTTGTGCCGCAGCATGTGCGGATAAATGTTGATTGGCCAGCACACTTAATTGCGACTGAGCGAGCGCCAAGGTCATCCAGAAAAAACCAATTTGGCTGATGACCGAAAACTCCCCCACCTCTTGCGGCGAAAACCAGCGCAGCATGAGCAAGGCAAATGCCACTTGCGTGGCAAATGCCACGGCACTGGAGAGGGCCACAACTCGGCTGGTGTTCATACGATGCGCAGGTGTTGCCACAGGGTGAGTTTGCTCAGCAGCTTGTCCCACTCCAGCTCGCGCACATCGGGCACGACGTAGGGATAGGCTTCTAGGGCTTCCCCAAAACTCGGCTCCCAACTCTGCGGATCGTCGCGCAGCCAATGAAACTGGCCTTGGTAGTGCGTGGCAAAGTAGCGCGCCCAAGCGTAGTCGTTGCTCACCACGGGTAGGCCAACCGCGCAGTACTCCAACAGTTTGGTGGAGGTTTGTTGGTTGTAAGGGGTTTGATTGCTCACCAAGTTCAAACCAAAACGTGCGCGGAGCAGTTGCTGTGGCACTTGTGTGTAGGGCACACGACCTGTGCAGCTCACGCTGGGCGGGAGCTGGGCACGCAGCGCCTCGGGCACATCGCCGACCAACAGCAACGTGCGCCCAGCGTTGTGAATGCTTTGTAGCAAAGGCACGAAGGGCAAGAGCCGATTCATCTCGCCGAGAAACACCAAATCAAAGGTGAGGTCTGGTGCGTGTGTTGGGGGCTCAAAAAAAACAGACGCCACGCCCATGTCGCGCAGGGCAGAGGGCACACCGTCGTCAAACCCCATGCGTTCCCGCACCCAGCCGTTTTGAAACAGGCGGTAGTCGGGCTTGGGGTGCGTCCAGTACTTCACGCGGTCTTTGAGCCATGCGTATGGGGGTACTGAGACCGACGCGTATTCGTGGATGTGAAACGCATGTTTGAGCCGATGCAAATCGGCAAACGACAAACGCCCACAGATCGACCACACCACTTGCGCATTCAGTGGCACGGTGGCGCTGGTGTCGTGCACCACGGCGTGGTGGCCGCGTCGGGTGATGAATTCAACATAAGCGTCAATTTCTGGCAGGTACGACGGACCGTTGCGCACGAAGTGCACCGTCACTGAGGCTGTCGTCGTGGTTGGCGAGGTCAGCATGTGCGTAGCACCTCTTGCCAGTTGTGAACAAACCCATCGATGTGGTGCCGCGCGACGATGCGGGCGATGTCATCGCGCACCTGTTGCTCGGGCAAGCTCAGGGTGGTCATCACGGCTTCGGCCAGAGAGACAGGCGCATCGCCTCGGGCGAGTAAGTAAGGCGCATCTAGGTCGTACAACTCGCGCATGGCGGGGATGGGCAGCGATACGCAGGGCACGCCGCAGGCCAGTGACTCTAACGCGGTCATGGGGCAGCCTTCGTAGCGAGAGGTGAGCAGTGTCATTTGCCAAGGGGTGTACAGGCTCGCACCGCTGGGGTGCTTGCCCAAGAAGTGCACGCGGCCTTGGTACATGAGGTCCATTCCGTCGTGGATCATCTTGCGGTGCATGGGGCCTTCGCCCACGATGCCCAGTTGTGCTTCGTCAGGCAAGTGGCGCAAGGTGTCGAGCAGCAAGTGTGGCCGTTTCTCGGCGGACAAGCGGCCCACATAGCCCAGCAGCAAAGGCGGCATGCCCTCGCCGCCGTGGCCAGCATGCACATGAATGGCTTGACCTTCAGGCATGGGGGCAATGCCGTTGGGCACGACGGTGCAGCGTTGGTGTTGGCCCAGTGTGATGAAGCTGAGCAAGGAGTCTTGCGTGGTGCGCGACACGCACACAAACTGGCTGACCTGTTTGTACAAAAGCCGCAGCCACAGTTTTTTCACGGCGGAGGTGCGGGCCTCGTGCAGCACATCCATCAACGGGCCATGTACCCAACTGACCAGTGGTTTGCCGGTGATGGCTTTGAGCGCTGCGCCGCAATAGGTGGGGCCAAAGTTGTGGGTGGCCACGATCACATCGTGTTGCTTGGCGGCGCTCACCAGTGTGGGCCACGGCGTTTGCTGCCAAGGCAGCGCGGTGACTTGCCAGCCTTGTGCGCTGAGGGAGTCGGCCAAGGTGCGCGTCATGGTGTGCACGCCGCCCCATGAGGGCTCTTCCAATAGCAAGATGCGGCGAGCGGATGAGGTGTGGGACATGTCAGTCGCGAATCGAATCAGGCTTAACGCGCACCAAAACCTGTGCACACCGTTTTCACGGTCTTGGCTGCAATCAACAAATCTAGCGCGAGCGAGTAGTGCGCCACGTAGTACAAGTCGTAGCTCAGTTTGATGCGGGTGCTGTCGGCGCTGTCGGCATAGCCTTGTTGCACTTGGGCCCACCCCGTGAGGCCAGGGCGTACCAAGTGGCGATACGGGTAGCTGGGGATGGTGGCCGCAAAGTCACGCACAAACGCGGTTTGCTCGGGGCGCGGGCCAATCAGGCTCATGTGACCCATGAGCACGTTGAAGAGCTGTGGCAGCTCATCCAAGCGCGTGCGGCGCAGCACGCGGCCCACGCGGGTGATGCGCGGGTCTTCGGCTTGTGCAAAGTGCACACCGGGCGCTTGCAAGCCATGCACCATGCTGCGGAATTTCCACAGGGTGAAGACTTCACCGTCGCGCCCCACGCGGGGTTGCGAATACAAAGCAGGACCTTTGGAGTCAAAACGCACTGCCAAAGCCACACCTGCAGCGAGGGGCAGCCACAGTGGCGCGAGCAAGACCACGGCGGTTACATCGAGCAAACGTTTGGCGCGGTCGTAGCTGGGGTCGTTGTCGATTTCCCAAAGCGTGTCGCTGGCAGTGGGCAGCATCTTGCGGCCACTGGTGAGCTCGGCCACGGCTTCCACGCTGTACAGGCGCAGGTGTTGCATCTTCAGCTCGCCCAGCAAGCGTGTGCGCTCGTCGCTGCTGCGCACATGACGATCAAGCACCACGCCATCGCAAGCGGGCAGAGGTGTGTCGCTTCTGGGGTTCCAGGCGATCAGCTGCACGGCTTGCGGGTCAAGCGTGTTGGGGTTCAAACATGCGGCGAGTTGTGCAGGCACAGTGGCATCGATGTGCACCAAGCGCAACGCGCGGTGTTTGACGTGGCGACGATAGCCCCACCACAGCCACAGCGTGGTGGCGGCATAGGCCCACACCACCGCGGCACGTGAGTAGGGTTGCTGCAAGAGTGCAAAGCCCAAAGGGGTGAACACAAACGGCGCCGTGGTGGACACCCACAACACCCCGCTGCGCTCGGCCACGGGCAAGTTGGAGGCGCGCATGAGCAAGTGGGTGGCAATGGCATAAGGCAAGACGCACCACCACAGTGTTTCGCCAAACTGGTAGGTCATGAGGCCTGCATCTTCAAGCAGTTGCGCGGCCATGAAGCTGGGAACCAACATCCACACGCCCCACAAGGCCCAACGTTGCAGCGCGTCTCGGCGGCGCACGGACGCCGAGACAAGACCGTTGCTGCTGGGCAGGCCCGCACTTGCCTCGGTACTGGCTGGCGCGGAGGCTGGCTGCGTTTCTGCTGTGCACTGGCGGTAAACCTGCAACACGCGCTCGGCCATGGTTTCTGCGGCAAAGCTGTCTTCAAACCGCTGCTGTGCAGATTTGCCCAAACGTTTGCGCATGTGCGGCTCACGCACGAGTTGGAGCAGTTTTTCGGCCACTGCGTCTGCTGTGTTGGCCGCCAAGATGCCATCTTGATAGGTACTGATTTGTTCGCGAATGCCGGGTAAGTTACTGGCCAAGATGCACAGGCCCGCACGCATGGCTTCGAGCACGGTGATGGGCATGCCTTCATGGTCTGACAACAGCACAAACACCTCGTGCTGTGCGAGCAACTCGCTCACATGGCTCACGTCGCCCGCCCATGTGACGAGTTTGAGGTTCAGTGCTTTTGCCTGTGCCTGTAGTGCCGCAGTGAGCGGACCATCGCCTGCTAATGTGACGGGCAGTTCGTAGCCCAAGGTGTTGCGCACTTTGGCCAAGGCTTGCAACAACAAGTCGTGGCGCTTGGGCGCTTTGGTGCGGGCCACCATGATCAGGCGTGGTGCTGCCGACGATGGCGTTGCCGTGTCTTGAGAGACTTTGTCGCGAGTGGCTTCGTCGCGAGTGGCTTCGTCACCCTCTGTTGTCGTCGGCTCAGCTTGAGGCAAACGCGCAATGCCATTGGGAATGACGTGAATGCGTTCGGGGTCGATGGCGAGGCGATAGGCCAAGTCGCGTTCGTACTTGGACACGCAAATCATGTGTGCGGTCCAGCGCGCCATCATGTGTTCGGCCAGTGCAGCCGCTGTGCGTCGCACAACAGGCACTTCGGGTTTGAAGCTAAACCCATGCACGGTGTAGACCGCAGGTGTATGTGCGCGATGCGCTGCAACGCGCGACACCAAACCGCCAATCGCGCTGTGTCCATGCACGATATCGGGCTGGTGTGTGTGGATGAGTTCTGTCAGCTGCTTCACGGCAGGCCAAAGTTTGAGCGGGTTGAGCGACTCCACCATGTCGGGCATGGGGCACACGGTGATGCCCATTGCCGTGAGCTCGCGCCCCAAGACGGAGTCTTCTACCGGACCACCAATCACCACGGTGAATTGCACGCGTCCTTGCAAGGCGTGGCACAAATCGCGCACATGCGATTGCGCCCCCCCTGCTTCGCCACGGGTGATGACGATCATCACATGCGGCACTTGCGCGGCGGTTTGGGCAGCTTGCAGATCGAGCTTGGCCCACGGACTGTTGCGGCGGCGTTGGGGTTCGACGAGGCCGGCCAAGTGCAGCGTGGTTTCGATCTGCGTGCCTTGGTCAACGACGGGCTCTGTTGGTTTTTCTTGTGGCGCTTCAGTCGCAGGCGTGTCTGCAACTTCTACTTTAGGTTCTGCTGTCTTGCGCTTGGCGCGCGGTTTTTTAGGTGTCACTGAGGGGGGCGATTTCTCGGGCTCGTAGGCCGGAGGGAAATCGTCAAACAGGGACAGCGTGCCGTCGTCTTGGTTTTTCATAGGGGGGTGTCGAAACCTTGTGGGTTCATGGACTGCCAGCGCCACGCGTCTGCGCACATGCGTGCTAAGTCGTATTGGGCTTCCCAATTCAGCAAAGCTTTGGCTTGTCGTGGATCGGCCAGAGTGACGGCCACATCGCCAGGACGGCGTGGCACCACTTGGTGTGGAATGGGCACGCCGTTGACGCGGGCAAAGGTGTCGACCATGTCTTGCACGCTCACGCCACGGCCTGTACCGAGGTTGACGGTCAAGAGCTTGGGTTCGCTCAGCGCACGCAGGGCGGCCAAGTGGCCAGCCGCTAAGTCGCTCACGTGCAAGTAGTCACGCACACCCGTGCCGTCGGGTGTGGGGTAGTCGTTGCCAAAAATTTGCAAGTGCGCGCGTTGGCCCAAGGCGACTTGGGTGATGTAGGGCATCAGATTGTTTGGGATGCCGTTGGGCGCTTCGCCCAGCAACCCGCTTTCGTGCGCGCCCACAGGGTTGAAGTAGCGCAGGATGGCGATGCTCCAGCGTGGGTCGGCAGCGTGCAGTTCGCGTAGCGCGTCTTCGCACATGAGCTTGGTGCGGCCATAGGGGTTGGTGGCTGTGAGTGCGGCAGTCTCGGGGATGGGCACGCTCACAGGGTCGCCGTACACCGTGGCCGATGAGCTAAACACGATGCGGCGCACGTTGGCGCGGTCCATGGCTTGCAGCAAGTTGAGGGTGCCGCTGACGTTGTTGTCTAGGTAACGCAGGGGCTGGGCCACCGATTCACCCACGGCCTTGAGGCCTGCAAAGTGGATGACGCCTGCAAAGTGGTGACGGGCGAACAAGGCGTCAAGCACCGCAGAGTCGCGAATGTCGGCTTGCACAAACTCGATGGGGCTGGCGTTCAAGCGGGCCAAGCGGTCGAGCACTTTGGGGCTCGAATTGCACAAATTGTCCAAAATGACCACAGGTTGCCCCGCCTCTGCCAGGGCAACGACAGTGTGCGAGCCAATGAAGCCTGCGCCACCTGTGATCAAAATGGGTTGAGTCATGAACTGAAAAATTTATGAGTTTTGGCGATTATCCCCTGCAGACATGCGGTCTGCGGCCTAAAATAAAACCAGCTTGCCAGTGCGCACAGTTAGTGCTCTGGTGAGTGATTTCTATCTTCTTACCTTTTTAGTACTTTCATGAAACGCACACACTCTTCACACGCTGCAGCGCACGCTGGCGCTGAATCTTGCATGGCCCTCATCGACGCTCGCTTTTTGGCGTGGTTGCAAGGCCAAACCGACACCGCACAAGACCATGTGCGCCCGCAACTGCACCAGTTGCTGAGCAACGCTTTGGGCCACAACGGCCTCGATTTGAACCTGCGCCGCATTTACTGGTACAGCGACACGCCAGACGACCAAGCGATTGGCGCGCAAATCACGCGTGCCGTGTTGCCACACAGCCAAGACGGCGGCTTGTCCATGCTGCGCACCTTGGGTGCCGACCTCAAGCGTTTGGCAGAAAACGGTGCGTGTGACCACATCTTGGTGGGCAGCGATGACGAGCGCTTGATCAGCCTGATCGACGAAGCGCAATTGCACGGCGTGGCTGTGCACCTGTTGGCCGACGAAGCCTCACGCAATATGACGCAACTCAACCGCGAAGACCCAGGTTGGGCGCGCTTGTTGTCACAAGCCGACCAACGCGTGGTGTTGGGTGCGCAAGCCGTGCGCGACGGCGGCGCTCGTCATGCCAGCTCGGTGCATGCCGCCCCTGCGATTGACCCAGAACAACTGCGCGAGCAGCTCAACACCGTCATCACCGCTTGGTGGGACGAAGAGCCCGAAGACCTGCGCGAAGACCTGCGTGAAGAGCTGCAAAACACACGTGGCATTCCTCAAGAAGTGGACCGCCAGCTGTTGCTCGGCGTACGCCGCGTGTTGGAACGTGCCTTGAGCTTCCAAGAGAAAAAGCTGTTGCGCGAGATGGTGCGCGAGCGCGTGTTGGGCCCACAAGCCGCACAGCCTGCCCCTGCTGTTGAACACGCTGAATAAGCGTTATTGATTCCCACGGAGTGACACACCATGAGCGATTTTTCTCCTGCCGACATCTTGGCCCAGGCGCTGCCCTACATCCGCAAGTTCCACGGCAAAACCTTGGTCATCAAATACGGCGGCAACGCCATGACCGACCCTGCCTTGCAAAAAGCATTTGCCGAAGACGTGGTGCTGCTCAAGCTCGTGGGCATGAACCCCGTGGTGGTCCACGGCGGTGGCCCTCAAATTGAAGGCTTGCTGCAACGCTTGGGTAAAAAAGGCGAGTTCATCGAAGGCATGCGCGTGACCGACGCCGAAACCATGGAAGTGGTGGAGTGGGTGTTGGGCGGCGAAGTGCAGCAAGACATCGTGGGCCTCATCAACCAAGCAGGCGGCAAAGCCGTGGGCTTGACGGGGCGTGACGGCGCGATGATTCGTGCCAAAAAGCTCACCGTGCACGACAGCAAAGACCCCAGCAAAACCTACGACGTGGGCCAAGTGGGCGACATCGTCAGCATCGACCCCGGCGTGGTCAAAGCCTTGCAAGACGATGCCTTCATCCCCGTGGTGAGCCCCATTGGTTTTGGTGAGGGCAACGAGAGCTACAACATCAACGCCGACGTGGTGGCCGCCAAATTGGCCACGGTGCTGAGTGCCGAAAAACTCTTGATGCTCACCAACATCCGTGGTGTGCTCGACAAGCAAGGCGAGTTGATGACCGAGCTGACGCCCCGTCGCATTGACGAGCTCATTGCCGACGGCACCATCAGTGGCGGCATGATCCCCAAAATTGCGGGCGCTTTGGACGCGGCCAACAGCGGCGTGAAGGCGGTCCACATCATCGATGGCCGCGTGCCACACGCCATGCTGCTAGAGGTGTTGACGGAACAAGCCTTTGGCACCATGATTAGGTCGCACTAACTTCACGCCTAAGCCATGTCCGACAACGCTTTGCCCGATGCATCCGCTGCAAATTCTGAAGCGCCCAAAGTTCGTCATCGCATGAAACCCGGGCAGCGGCGTGAGCAAATTTTGCAAACGCTGGCGGGCATGTTGGAACAGCCCGGCTCAGAGCGCATCACCACGGCGCTGTTGGCCTCGAAGCTGGATGTGAGCGAGGCGGCGCTGTACCGTCACTTCGCCAGCAAGGCGCAAATGTTTGAGGGCTTGATTGACTTCATCGAGCACAGCGTGTTCGGCTTGGTCCATCAAATCGCCGAGCGTGAAGGTGATGGCGCCACCAAAGCCGCACGCATGGTGACGGTGTTGCTGCAGTTTGGTGAGAAAAACCCAGGCATGGCCCGCGTGATGGTGGGCGATGCCTTGGTGTTTGAAAACGAACGCTTGCACCAGCGCATGAACCAGCTGTTTGAACGCATCGAGTCGTCCTTGCGCCAAGTGCTGAGGGCTGCTGCTGAGGCCAACAAGTCGGCCACCCCCACGGCCGATGCCCAAGTGCGCGCGTCGGTGTTGATGGCATTTGCGTTGGGGCAGTTGCAGCGCTTCGCGCGTTCGGGCTTCAAGCGTTCGCCGCTGGACCATCTTGATGCGTCGCTTGCGCTCATGTGTCGCTGACGTGCTTGGGGCGCTCACGGTGTGACGACACAATCTCGTCGTTCATTCCATTCGATTTTTAAAATTTTCAAAGGCGACACATGAAACTCGTGCGTTACGGCAACCCCGGCAAAGAAAAACCAGGCCTCATCGATGCGGCAGGTCAATTGCGCGACTTGAGCAAGGTCATCCCCGATGTCACCCCCGATCAGTTGAGTGACAAAGCGCTGGCCAAGTTGGCCAAGCTCAACACCGACAAGCTGCCTTTGGTCAAAGGCAAGCCTCGCATGGGATGCCCTGTTGCAGGTGTAGGTAAGTTTTTGGCGATTGGCTTGAACTACGCCGACCATGCGGCCGAAGCCGGCATGCCGATTCCCAAAGAGCCCATCGTCTTCACCAAGGCCATCAGCTGCATCCAAGGCCCGAACGATGATGTGATGCTGCCCAAGGGCTCTACCAAAACCGATTGGGAAGTCGAGCTGGGCATTGTCATTGGCACAGAAGCGCGCCATGTGCCGCAAAAGGCGGCGCTTGAGCATGTGGCGGGCTATTGCCTCATCAACGACGTGAGCGAGCGCGAGTATCAGCTCGAACGTGGCGGCACATGGGACAAGGGCAAGGGCTGCGACACCTTCGGCCCCATCGGCCCTTGGCTGGTTACCCGTGACGAAGTGGTCAACCCACAAAAGCTCAGCATGTGGCTCGACGTGAACGGTGTGCGCATGCAAACCGGCAGCACCAAGACCATGATTTTTGGCGTCGCCAAAATCGTGAGCTACCTCAGCCAGTTCATGACCTTGAAGCCCGGTGATGTGATTTGTACGGGCACGCCTCCCGGTGTGGGCATGGGCATGAAGAAAAACGGCAAGCCTGCGCCTGTGTACTTGAAGCGTGGTGATGTGATGACACTGGGCATTGAAGGCTTGGGTGAGCAGCACCAGAAGGTGGTGGCTTTTAAGCTCTGACCCTTTTTCTTGTTTATTAAAAAAGCCACCTCTATGGTGGCTTTTTGTTTGCTCCGTATAGAGCCCGTTGCGCACATGGGGTGCGGCGGCTTCCTCATGCTGGGGTACCAGAAATCGTCAGCCGCCACACCCCATGCGCACAACGCTTTGGACACTTATGCCAAAAACGTTTGTGTGAGGCTCGACGAGCGAAGCAACGTTGTACGCAGACTTCGGGGAGGGGCTTAGGGCAGGTGACGATTTCTGGTACCCCAGCATGAGGAACCTGCCCTAAGCCCCTCTCCGAAGCGAGCCCAGCACAAACAGAGCCCAAGAAAAAACAAAGACTTAAAGCGACACCACCTGCATCCCAGGCAGCGTTGCCATCGGAAACTCTTCATGGTCAAACGCCTTGTCGCCGTCTTCTGACGCTACCCCTGTTGTCACCAAAGTTTTGAAATCAAACTTGGTGTGGTCCATCAGGTGCGAAGGCACCACGTTTTGCAGCGCGGCGAACATGTTTTCAATGCGGCCAGGGTGCTTCTTTTCCCACTCGCGCAGCATGTCACCCACCACTTGGCGTTGCAAGCCGTCTTGGCTGCCGCACAGCGTGCACGGGATGATGGGGAACTGACGCACTTTGGCCCAGCGCTCCAAGTCTTTTTCGGCCACGTAGGCGAGTGGGCGAATCACCATGTGGTCGCCGCCATCGCTCACCAGTTTGGGGGGCATGGCTTTGAGCTTGCCGCCATAGAACATGTTCAAGAAGAAGGTTTGCAAGATGTCGTCGCGGTGGTGACCCAACGCGATTTTGTTGCAACCCAGCTCGCCCGCCACGCGGTACAAAATGCCGCGACGCAAGCGCGAGCATAAGCTGCACATGGTTTTGCCTTCGGCAATTTTTTCTTTGACGATGGAGTAGGTGTCCTGCGTTTCGATACGGAACTTCACACCCACTTGCGCTAAATATTTGGGCAGTACATCGGCAGGAAAGCCGGGTTGCTTTTGATCGAGGTTGACCGCAATCAGCTCAAAGCTGATGGGGGCGCGTTGCTGCATCATCAGCAAGATGTCGAGCATGGCGTAGCTGTCTTTGCCGCCTGACATGCAGACCATGATCTTGTCGCCTTCTTCGATCATGTTGTAGTCAACGATCGCTTGGCCCACTTGGCGGCACAGGCGTTTTTCCAGCTTGTGGTTCTCGTGCTCGATCTTGAGTTGCTTGGGGTCTTTTTCTGCAGTTGTCATTTGATTAATTCCATTGACCAGTTTCCATGCGAATGGCCACTTCGCAATCGTCAAAAATTTCGAGCTTGGCAATCTTCACGCGCACGCCCAACACGCCCGGCAGTTGCATGAGTCGGTGAGCGAGTTTGCCAATGAGGGTTTCGAGCAAGTTCACATGCTCGGCCGTGCATTCGGTGATGATGATTTGGCGCACCTTGCGGTAGTCCAACACGTGGCATATGTCATCGTCGTGCGGCAGCAAGGGCTGGGTGCCAAGGTTCAACTCGGCGTCCACTTGAATGGGTTGCGGGTCAATCTTCTCGTGCTCCAAGATGCCCAAGTTGGCATCAAAGCGCAGGCCAGTGAGGTTGAGGATTTGTGTGCCTTTGCTCGCCATGTCACAGCACTCCGGGTTTGGCACGGAACACTTCCACCCCCACCGCTTCGCAGTCGGGGTAGACGTCGGGCTTGCGGGTGGACACGCGGGCGGCCATCACGCCGGTGTGCTCGAGCAGGTGCGCCAGGATGTCGTCGCACAAAGTTTCTTGCAGGTTGATGTGGCCTTGGGCAATGCGGGCGTGCACCACGGCGCGCACAAAGTCGTAGTCCACCACTTCGTCAATGCGGTCGTCTTTGGGGCTGGTGCCTGCGAACGAGACATACAAGTCCACATCGATGATGAGGCGTTGCGCTGCATGCAATTCGTGGTCGTGGATGCCAATGTGCGCTTGCACGGTGAGGCCGCGCAAAAACAAGCGGCGGCAGTTGCGTAAAAGTTGGTCGTTCATGATTTGAAAAGCTCCTCCACCACAAACATCACATCGCGTGCGAGGGGGACCAAATGTTGGCCGTTGTCTACACGCACCGTGGTGCCGGTGATGCTGGCGTTGCTGGCCAAAAACACCACGCTGCTGGCCACATCGGCGGGTTGGATAGGCTGGCGCAGCAAATTGGCGTTGGCTGCGCGGTTGAAGTTGTCTTGGCTTTGTGGGCCGCTCGGGTACATCAAGCCAGGGGCCACGGCGTTCACGCGCAAGGTGGGTGCGAGCGATTGGGCTTGCAAACTCACCGCACGCTCAAGCGCAAGCTTGGAGAGCGTGTACGAAAAATAATCGGGGTTGAGGTTGAACACTTTTTGGTCCAACACGTGAATGACACTGGGCCTGGCATGGTGTTGTGCCGAAGCCCGTGCAGGCGCAGTGCCCAAGGTTGTGGCGGGCGTCATTTTGTTCCCCTGCGAAGATGCCCCGTGAAGTGCCGCCATCCACTTGCCAAAGCGCATGGGCGCCATGAGGTTGACTTTGATTTGTGCCAAGGCCTGTGCCTCGTCAAAGTCTGCGCCCTCGTCTGGCACGAAGAGTGAGGCGTTGTTCACCACGCATTGCAAAGCCGTGCCGGTGATGGCCACAGTCGTTTCAAAAATGCTTTGGCAGCTCGCTTCGTCTTCCAAGTCGCCTTGTACCGCCAAGGCCTCGACGCCCAAGGCTCGCAACTCGGCACACAAGGCATGGGCTTGGGTCTCGGAGTGGTTGTAATGGCAAGCCACGTTCCACCCCGCGCGCGCAAAGGCCAGAGCGATTTCGCGGCCTAAGCGAACGCTGCCGCCTGTGATGAGTGCCCAAGAGCGCATGGTGTGAGGTGCCTGTGGTGAAAAGACAGTGTGGAGGTGGGGGTAGGTCGAGTTACGATCTGCACCCAATGACGATCCCCCAATTATCCAACGACCCGGGCCAACAGGCTTTGTACTCCCTGATTCAGCGCAGCATTGCCAATGCCGGCGGCTGGCTGGGCTTTGACCGCTTCATGGCGCTGGCCCTGTACGCGCCTGGCATGGGCTACTACGCCAACAGCCTGCGCAAGTTTGGCCTCACGCCAGAAACTGGCAGCGACTTTGCCACGGCCCCCGAAATGTCCAAACACTTTGGCCGCACGTTGGCGAACCAAGTGGCCGAGGCCTTGCAAGTCACGGGCACCGACGAGGTGTGGGAATTTGGTGCGGGTTCTGGCGCCTTGGCGTTGCAGCTGCTAGACAGCTTGGGGCAGATGGGTGTGAGCGTGAAGCGCTACACCATCGTCGATTTGTCGGGCAGCTTGCGCGAGCGTCAACAAGACACCCTCCAAGCCCATGCCCACCAAGTGCAGTGGGTCGATGCCTTGCCCGAGCAACTCAGTGGCGTGGTGGTGGGCAACGAAGTGCTGGACGCCATGCCCGTGCAACTGTTGGTGCGCAAGGGCGGTGTGTGGCATGAGCGGGGTGTGGTGTGGCGCGCCCCCACTTCGCAGGATGATGCTTCTGCCAGCACGGTGGATGTATCGCCTTTGCAATGGGAAGACCGCGTGACCGATTTGCGCCCTCCCTTTGAGGTGATGGGCGAGCACGACTACCTCACCGAAATTCACAGCCAAGCCGAAGCCTTTGTAGCCACCTTGGCCGATCGTTTCAAAGCAGGCGAAGCCGCCACGGGCAAAGGTGGCGCAGCGTTTTTGATCGACTACGGTTTTCCTGAGAGCGAATACTTTCACCCCCAGCGCAGCATGGGCACTTTGATGTGCCACAAGCTGCACCAATCAGACCCCGACCCGTTGGACGACGTTGGGCACAAAGACATCACGGCCCACGTCAACTTCACCGGCGTTGCTTTGGCTGCACAAGATGCGGGCTTGCATGTGTTGGGCTACACATCCCAAGCGCACTTCTTGATCAACTGTGGCTTGCTGCCGCCGCTGGTCGATGCGCCGATGGATGAAAAAAGCATGGCCCAAAAGCTCATCACCGAGCACGAGATGGGTGAGTTGTTCAAAGTGGTGGCCTTTGGCACCACCGAGTGGGAGCCGATGGGCTTTGCACAAGGTGACCGCACCCACGCTCTGTAAGCCGCAGCATGACACGCTGGCTGATTGTTGTTTTCCTCGCGTTGTTGCTCATCAACGCGTTGACACCGTGGCTTCAAAGGCTCGGGTTCGGGCGCTTGCCCGGAGACATTCGATTCAAGATTTTTGGACGCGAGATTTTTATTCCACTCGCATCCACCATCATCCTCAGCTTGGTGTGCGCTGGGATTTCTAAGGTGCTTTAAAGCGCGGCAGCAATCGACGCCAATCGTGCTGCGTCGATACGCGCTCCCACAGCGGGGCCTTTCAGGCCATCTTGCAAGGCTTGCGCACTCACAGCCGCACTGTCGACAGACTGCGCAGCCTTTAACAACAAAGCCAATCGAGGCCCTTGCGCATAGGCCTCGTCCTCTTTGCCCAAGCGTCCGCGCGCATCACATTCGCAGGCTTGCAAGGCCAGCAAAAACCGCTCGGGCCTGCGCAGTGCATCGCAACGCACCAACAAGCGCAGCACTGCCTCTGTGCCAAAGCCCAAGCTTTGGTGGATGTTGCCGTGCTCACGCGCCACCAATTCAGCCAACTCTTTGCACGCCACGGGCACGCGCCATCGTGTGCACAAAGCGCGGGTGAGTTTTTCACTGCGTTGCTCGTGGCCAATGTGGCGCGGCAACACGTCGGCAGGTGTGGTGCCTTTGCCCAAGTCGTGGCACAGGCAGGCAAAGCGCACTTCTAGCGGGGTATTGAGACGGGCGGAGGCGTCAAGCACCATTTCGAGGTGAATGCCTGTGTCAATTTCGGGGTGGTACTCCGCGCGCTGGGGCACGCCGTAGAGCTTGGCCACCTCGGGTAGCAAGCGTTGTAATGCCCCGCAGTCGCGCAGCACCTGCAACATGCGCGAAGGCCGAGCGCCCATGAGACCGCGTGAGAGCTCTTGCCACACGCGCTCGCTGACCAAAGCATCCACTTCGCCGTCGGTCACCATCTCGCGCATGAGCGTCATGGTTTCAGGCGCGACGGTGAAGTCGGGAAAACGTGCGGCAAAGCGGGCCACACGCAAGATGCGCACAGGGTCTTCGCGAAAGGCCTCCGTCACGTGGCGCAGCACTTTGGCGGCAATGTCTTGCTCACCGCCAAACGGGTCGGTGCGTTGGCCGTGTTCGTTTTGGGCGATGGCGTTGATGGTGAGGTCACGGCGTGCGAGGTCTTGCTCCAGCGTCACATCGGGCGCCGCGTACACGGTGAAGCCGTGGTAGCCCCGTGCCGTTTTGCGCTCGGTACGGGCAAGGGCA
>JBEEJP010000008.1:0-23063 GCA_041169125.1 Pseudomonadota bacterium | reverse complement strand
TCAGCGCACAACGATTGCACGAGCTTGGCGTGGTCAACCGTGTGGTCGAATCGGGTCATGCATTGACTGAAGCCTTGGCGATGTCTGAGCGCATCAATGCACGCGCACCCAATGTGATGAACAGCATCAAAGAACTCGTCAATGACGCCAGTGTGAACAACCTCACCGCGCAATTGGCGCAAGAACGCAACCAATTTGTGAAAAACCTGCGCCACCCCAACGCAGGCATTGGCATTCAAGCTTTTCTCAACAAAGAAGCACCGAACTACAAATAAATAATCGCGGCACTCACACCCGCGACTGATGCGGGTCTCCTGAGTGACAAACTCTTACTTTCAGGTCACACACAAGACAGGCTATGGACGATCCTATTCTTACCATCGAAGAACGCGAGGCCATCAACGCAGGACGTTGGTTCTCATCCCTTTCACCTTCACTCAGGCACGACATTCTTCGATGCGCTTACATCAAACGATGCAAAGACGGCGATTTGATTGCAGCTCGTGGCGACTCGGCCGACGAGTGGATGGGGTGCGCCAAGGGCGCCGTGCGCGTGAGCTCGACCTCGCTGTCAGGCAAACAAATCACCTTCACCTATGTGGAGCCTGGCATTTGGTTTGGCGACGTGGCCATCTTGGACGGAGACCGGCGCACCCACGATGTGTACGCGCATGGCGACACCTCCATCTTGTGCGTGGCCAAAGCAGACTTTCAAAAAATTCTCAGCCAGCATGTGGAGTTTTACGAAGCCATGCTGCGCCTGCAAGCGCGTCGCATTCGCCAGCTGTTTGGTTTGGTGGAAGACCTCAACACCCGGCCCCTGCGCTCGCGCTTGGCCAAGCAACTGCTGCACTTGGCGCGCAGCTATGGGGTGCCCTGTCTCACCAACGGCCAAGAAATTCGCATTGGTTTGCAGCTGGCACAAGAAGAATTGGCGCAGCTCTTGGGTGCGTCACGCCAACGCGTGAACCAAGAGCTCAAAGCCATGGAGCGCGAGGATGCCATTCGCATCGAACCGGGTGGCTTGGTGATTCGCAACCGCGACGCGTTGCTTCAGATCAGCGAAGCCGACCACTGACAGGAGCCCACGCATGAGCTTGGACGACACCCCAAACGCCCAGCCCATGACTGGCTCACACCACATCAACACTGACGCACTGAGCGCATGGCTCAGTGCCAACCTCACAGGCTTTCAAGGCCCCATCTCGCTCGAGATGTTCAAGGGTGGGCAATCCAACCCCACCTACAAACTGATCACGCCACGCAAGAGTTATGTGATGCGCACCAAGCCTGGCCCTGTGGCCAAGCTGCTGCCCTCGGCCCATGCCATTGAGCGCGAGTTCCGAGTGATGCAAGGCCTGCACGGCACCGATGTCCCAGTGCCGCAAATGCATGTGCTGTGCGAAGACGAATCCATCATGGGGCGCGCTTTCTACCTGATGGAATACATCGAGGGCCGCGTACTGTGGGACCAAACCCTGCCGGGCATGCACAACGCCGAGCGTGCTGCCATTTACGATGAGATGAACCGCGTCATCGCGGCCCTGCACACGGTGAAATTTGCAGCACGTGGTCTTGACAACTATGGTCGGCCCGGCAATTACTTTGAGCGCCAAATCGGCCGCTGGAGCAAGCAATACCTGGCCTCCGTCACACAAACCATTCCTGAGATGGACCAGCTCATGGCTTGGCTTCCTGCCAACATGCCTGCTAGCGCCAAAGATGAGCGCAAGGTCAGCATCGTGCATGGTGACTTTCGGCTGGACAACTTGATGTTCCACCCTACCGAACCACGCGTGGTGGCATTGCTTGATTGGGAGCTCTCCACACTCGGCCATCCACTGGCTGACTTCAGCTACCTGTGCATGGGCTGGCACATTCCACCCGGAACCTTCAGAGGCATTGGGGGCGTAGACATTGCAGCACTGGGCATTCCCAGCGAAGACGACAACATCCATCGCTACTGTGATCGCACAGGCCTGACCACCCTCGCCGACCTCAAAGCCGATTGGAACTTTTCCCTCGCCTACAACATGTTCCGCATCGCGGCCATCTTGCAAGGCATTGCCAAGCGCGTCGAAGCAGGCACTGCCTCGAGTGACCAAGCCAAAGCCAACGGCGCAGGCGCACGCCCCATGGCCGAGCTGGCGTGGCAGTTTGCACAACGCAGTTAAAGCGCCCGGCGAAAACAACACATAAGAAACAAGGAGAACTCCATGAACTTCGACTACAGCGACAAAGTCAAACACTTGCAAGCCAAGTTGCTGGCCTTCATGGATGCGCACATTTACCCCAATGAGCGACGCTTCTTCGAAGAAATCGCGGCCAACCGAGCCAAGGGCAATGCATGGGTCCCCACCCAGTTGGTGGAAGAGCTCAAACCCCTCGCTCAAAAAGCAGGCTTGTGGAATTTGTTTTTGCCACACAGCCCACGCGCCCCCACAGGCCTGAGCAATCTGGAATACGCCCCTTTGTGTGAAATCATGGGCCGCGTGCCCTTTGCCGCAGAAGTGTTCAACTCTTCCGCCCCCGACACGGGCAACATGGAAACACTGGAGCGCTACGCCAGCGAAGCCCTCAAAGACCAATGGCTAGAGCCCTTGCTACGCGGCGAGATTCGTTCGGCTTTTTTGATGACCGAGCCAGCGGTGGCATCGTCTGACGCCACCAACATCCAATGTAGCATCGTGCGCGATGGCAACGACTACGTCATCAACGGCACCAAGTGGTGGAGCTCTGGCGCAGGCGACCCACGTTGTGCGATGTATATCGTGATGGGCAAAACCGATCCATCCGCCCCCAAACATGCGCAACAGAGCATGGTGGTGGTACCCGCCAACACCCCGGGCGTCAAAGTCGTTCGCCCTTTGAGCGTGTTTGGGTATGACGATGCGCCACACGGGCACATGGAAGTCAGTCTCACCAACGTGCGTGTGCCTGTTGAAAACCTGCTGCTGGGCGAAGGTCGCGGGTTCGAGATTGCGCAAGGCCGTTTAGGCCCAGGCCGAATTCATCATTGCATGCGCTCCATTGGCGCGGCCGAGCGTGCGTTGGAATTGATGTGCAAACGCCTCAACCACCGTGTGGCATTTGGCAAACCCTTGTCCGCACAAGGCGTGTGGCACGAGCGCATTGCTGAGTCGCGCGCCATGATTGAGCAAGCACGCTTGCTGACCCTCAAAGCTGCCTACATGATGGACACGGTGGGCAACAAAGAAGCACGCGCAGAAATCGCCATGATCAAAGTCGTGGCGCCCAATATGGCCAGCCAAGTGATGGATTGGGCCATTCAGGCCCACGGTGCAGCGGGCGTGTCTGACGACTTCCCGCTGGCCTATGCCTACGCCACCCAACGCTGGTTGCGCTTGGCCGATGGGCCCGACGAAGTGCACCGCCAGTCCATCGCTAAACTCGAACTTGCGCGGCACGTCGCCAGCGCGCCGCAAGACATTGACATGCCCATCACCCGCGGCAGCTAAGGAACACAGATGATTGACGTTTATTCATGGCCCACGCCCAACGGGCACAAAGTACACATCATGCTCGAAGAGTGTGGCTTGAAGCTCGGCCGCGACTGGCTGGCACACCCTGTCAACATTGGTCAAGGCGACCAGTTCAAGCCTGAGTTTTTGAAGATCAGCCCCAACAACAAAATTCCCGCATTGGTTGACCCCAACGGCCCCGATGGCAAACCCATCAGCGTCTTTGAATCAGGCGCGATTTTGTTATACCTCGCCTCTAAAACCGGCAAGCTCTTGCCCAAGAGCGATCGTGCAAAGTTTGAAGTGTTGCAATGGCTCATGTTTCAAATGGGTGGCGTAGGTCCCATGCTCGGGCAAGCCCATCACTTTCGCATCTATGCACCGGAAAAGATTGACTACGCCTACAACCGCTACACCAACGAGGCCAAGCGTTTGTATGGCGTGATGGACAAGCGCTTGCAAACCAGCAAATTCATCGGCGGCAACAGCTACAGCATTGCCGACATTGCCATCTTTCCTTGGCTACGTAGCTGGCAAAACCAAGGCATCGATTGGGTCGACTACCCTCACCTCAAAGCTTGGTTTGATTTGATTGCAGCCCGGCCTGCGGTGCAGCGTGGCGTACAGGTATTGGCTGATTTGCGTAAGCCTTTGATGGACAACAAGGCGAAAGATGTGTTGTTTGGCAACGCACAATTTGCCAAACGTTAAGCTGATCAAGGCGTTGCAACAAACGCACATTTTGTTTGGCCTGCCACACAAGCCCCATCGTAGGCCACCAAATTTCCTGTTGAGATCAATTTAAATTGAGAGATAAAACCACCGGTGTAACTGACCGTGTTTTGCCCAAAAGTCAAACTGAGCGGTTGAGACCCCACAGGCAGGTTGTAGCGAAGCAACACCATGGAAGAGGCTGCACTTTCATTCACCAGGTTCGTGTTTTTCGCCAAAACAATCATGCTTGTCGATGTTTGCACAACGTCATAGATCGTTGCTGACGAACCACCCCCCATCAAATAGGCAGGGGCATAAGCAGAGACCGACGAATTGTCATTAAAACTGTAATAGGGTGCGGCAGAAGTGTTGGAATTTTTCATCCATGCCAACGTCACGTTACTCGCCGAGCCATCGCCCCCAACCACAAGGTCCGGACGTGAATTTGCCCTAGGAAGCAAAAACACCTTGCGGGGCATGGTTGGAAAATTCAGTCCCGAATTTTGTCCCGTGATCCAATCTGTGTGCTTATTCCAATGCCCATTTGTATTGACTGTGTTTTCAAGTGTGACAACATTGTTGTTGTCCGTGATCACGATGTCGATGTCTGAATCGCCATCGACATCGGCCGCTGCCGCTCCCCATGCTTGCAGCGCAATCGCCGAACCGGCTGCGTCTGCCACAACCTGTCTTGTGTATTGAGCTGAATTGGCTTGGCTCATAAAAATATATTGAGAGCTCGCAGCTGACATACCGCAAATGACAAACACATCAGGTTTTCCGTCCCCATTGAAGTCTGCCGTGATGGCTTGTGCAACATCAGTACAAATGCTTCGCGTGCTTTGAATGGGAAGAATCATCCCGGTGTAGTCCGTCCAAACAGACCCCACTTTTTTCAAAAATCTTGCTTCTTTGACACCACTGACATCGACGACAACAAAAGCGCTGTATTCACCCTCTTGAAAGAAATCACCAAACGTCACGGTGCGTCCATCGCTGGCAGTCAAAGCCGTGACTTGGGGGCTATCTAAAATAATTTGGTGTTTGTTTCCGTAAGAAGTGCCCGCCACCGCTTTGGGGGGAGGAAAACTAGGTGTTGAACTATTTTGCGCATTCGTTGATGCCCCGCCACCACCCCCGCCACACCCTACTAAGGCAAGCGCAGTGAACAGTGCAAAAAGCAAATGTTTATGTTTCATCAAGCACTCTTTATCGGTCTGATTTCACTTTACTTGAAAAGTTGAAATGCAAGTCTGACAAACTGATAAAGTTGTCCCTGTTCTAACCGATTCAAAAGCCGTCATGTTTAAAAAGTTTTTCCTGTTGACCTGCCTACTCCTGTCTGTTTGGACGGGCGTGCTCGCGCAAGACAAACCTTCCGCATCGCGCGCTTTGCTGGCGCGTCCGCCACAGTCAGGGGCTGAGCCCATGTTGCTGTTAGGACCCAAAAATCGCCCCTACACAGACATTTTGGTGCACACCACCAAGCTCGACTACTTCGATTGCAATGGCATCGTGGCCCCTTGGTTTCGTGAGCTGATCGTGGCCGAGATGAACTACTTTGCAGAGTTGGTGGAGTTGCCATTCGTCAAAGGTGACGCATGCGTGGTCAGCATTGGCACAGAAAAAAGCCTCACGCCAGGCCGCGTGAACATTCACCTCTATGTGAACGAGCAACGCCTCACAGCCTGCGTGCGCAACGAGCAATGCCCGGTGTTTCGCAGCGTCAGCTTGATTCCCAAAGACAAGGTGCTTTACCGCTCTTACTTTTTGTCAGACATGTCGCGCAAGCTAATTTCTCAGCAATGTGTGACGGATAAGGGCAAGCACCACCCCGACACGACGTGCTACACCGTGCCTTAAGGCTTTTTTGCCAAAGAGGCTAAAGCCTCCCCTTGAACAGTCGATCTTCTTGGGATATGCGTTTTCTCTCCACCACCTTCATTGCTGCCACGCTGATTCTGACGGGCTTCGTCAGCTTGCCCGCGCTCGCCAGCGATGCGCCCAAAAAGCCTGCGGCCAAGGAAGAGCCGCCTAAACCCAAGTTCGATTACGTCGAAGAAGAAGGCGAAAAGGGTCGCAGCGGCTATGTGTACAAACACGTGGCCAAGCCCAAGTTTGAAGAGCCTCAAGAAGTCCCTAAGGCCGAGCCCAAAGAGCACAAGCCCGAGCCCAAAGATGACCACGGGAAAAAGGACGATCACGGCAAGAAGGACGACCACGGTAAAAAAGATGATGGTCATGGTGCGCCTCCTAAGAAAGAGGAAAAAAAGGACGACGGCCACGGTGCTCCTCCTAAAAAAGAGGAAAAGAAAAAAGACGATGGCCACGGCGCCCCTAAAAAAGACGACGGGCATGGCGGCCACGGGGGTGGACATGGCAAAGATGCGAAAAAACCTGCGGTCCCCGCCGTCAGTGCGGTCTACGACCCTGCGGTCATCAAACTCGATGGCAACAACCGTCCACTGACACCGGTGATGTTCACCAACAAATACGCAGACTATTTTGTGTGCCATAAGACCATCAAGACCAAATTCAAAGAAACGGTCTTGGCTGAGATGAACACCTTCGCGGACCGCATGGGGCTACCCCACGCGCAAGACATGCCCTGCATGATCAAGATTGCCAAAGCCAACACCAAATTCCCTGGTGCGGTCTACATTGAGTTTTATACGGACGTCAAAGCCGAGAAGGAATGCATCAAGATGGGTGAATGTGGCTCGACACGCCTGATGATGCTGTTTCCCAAAGACAAGACCGGTCTACACAGCAAAGAGCTTTACCGCTCGTATGTGTTGACGGACGAAAAGAAGTTTCGACGTGCTAACTTTTGCGTCAGCCCTGAGGGGCAGTTTTTGGGCGAAAAGCACTGCTATGTGGCGTTGCACCCAGACTGGCTGTTCAACTAACGACCACTGAAGGAGAAGTGGCCTGTCCGACAGGAATCGAACCTGTGACCCACAACTTAGAAGGTTGTTGCTCTATCCAACTGAGCTACGGACAGAAATAAAAAAAGGCCTCGCGAAAACGAGGCCTTTTTTACTTTTATGGTCGGGGCGATAGGATTCGAACCTACGACCCTCTGGTCCCAAACCAGATGCGCTACCAGGCTGCGCTACGCCCCGATTGCGCCATTGTAACCTGCAAATCATCGCTTTTCTAAATTCACCGAGATGAAAATCTGGTGAGCCATCTTCATCCACAATTGCCCCGTGAAAATAGATTTTGATGGCATCCAAGCGTTCGTGGTCACAGCCGAGCTCGGCGGGTTCAACAAAGCCGCTCAGCAGCTGCACATCACGCAAACCGCACTCACACGCCGTGTGCAAAAACTCGAAGCCTATTTGGGTTTGAAGCTGCTCGACCGCACCACACGGCGCGTGGAAATCACCGCTGTGGGCCGTGACTTCTTACCGCAAGCCCGCGCCATCGTGAATGAGATGACCTCAGCCGTGGGCCGACTCAAAGACATGTCTCAACACGCCAAGGGCAACTTCACCCTGGCCTGCGTGCCCAGCATGGCCGCACACATGCTGCCGCAGCTGATTCGTCAATACGCCGACGTGTGCCCGGGCAACCGCATTCGTTTGCTGGATGCCGCGTCTTACGAAGTGCGCCAAGCCGTGTTGCACCACCAGGCCGAAATCGGCATTGCGGTGAATGGTGAATCTCACCCTGATCTGATTGAAACCCCGTTGTTTGATGACCCCTTGGTCTTCATTTGTCGCGACACGCACCCGTTGCAGGGCAAAGCCTCGGTCACTTGGGCGGATATGCGCGAAGCCGATTTGATCGTGGTGAGCAACTTCATGGCGACGCGGGTGTTCATGGACTACCAACTGGCTAAGCATGGCATTCGACTCAACGGCAATTACGAGGTGCAACACCACGCCACCGCCATCAATTTGGTGGCGGCCGGTGTGGGTTGCGCCATCCTGCCCTCATCCACCTTGCTGGAAGGCGACCGCGCCCACGTGCGCAAAATCACCTTAACCGGCCCCGTGGTGAAACGCAAAGTGGCTTTGCTGCGGCACAAAAACACCAGCCTCTCGCCAGCTGCTCAGGCATTCTTTGAGCTGATTCAAAAAGCACATCTCAAACCCAAGACCAGCAAAACCACATTGATGCGAAAAACGAAATAATCAAAGCCGATATTTCACTTCTCAGCAACTGCATTTCGCCCGACACTCTGGGGCATGACAACCCAAGCAAGTACACACGAGCCAGACGTTTTGGTGATTGGCGGCGGCAATGCCGCCCTGTGCGCGGCATTGATGGCCGCCGAAGCCGGCGCCTCGGTGTTGCTGCTCGAGGCGGCCCCTCGCGAATGGCGCGGTGGCAATTCGGGCCACACGCGCAACCTGCGCTGCATGCACGATGCGCCACAAGACGTGCTGGTCGATGCCTACCCCGAAGAAGAATATTGGCAAGACTTGCTCAAAGTCACAGGGGGCATCACCAACGAAAAATTGGCCCGCTTGGTCATCCGCGCCTCGTCGACCTGCCGTGATTGGATGCGCCAACATGGCGTGCACTTTCAGCCCCCACTCTCAGGCGCCCTGCACGTGGCACGCACCAATGCGTTTTTCATGGGTGGCGGCAAAGCCCTCGTCAATGCCTACTTCCGCAGCGCAGAAAAACTGGGCGTGCACATTCGTTACAACGCGCCTGTGGACAAGCTTGACATCGAAAACGGACGCTTCGTAGCCGCTTATGTGGGCCACGAACGCATCACCGCCAAAACCTGCGTGTTGGCAGCGGGGGGCTTCGAGTCCAACCGCGAATGGCTGCGCGAGGCGTGGGGCCAAAACGAGCGCGGCGAATGGCCGGCCGACAACTTTCTCATTCGCGGCACGCAATTCAACCAAGGCGTGTTGCTCAAACACCTGCTGGCGCAGGGAGCAGACCGCATTGGCGACCCCACACAAGCCCACATGGTCGCGATTGATGCGCGCGCACCGCTGTATGACGGGGGCATTTGCACGCGCATCGATTGCGTGTCTCTGGGGGTGGTCGTCAACCGTGACGGTCAGCGCTTTTATGACGAGGGCGAAGACTTCTGGCCCAAGCGCTATGCCATTTGGGGCCGCTTGGTCGCCCAGCAACCCGAGCAAATTGGCTACTCCATCATTGATGCCAAAGCGATTGGCCGCTTCATGCCGCCCGTGTTTCCTGGCGTGCAAGCCGATACATTGCCTGAGTTGGCGCAAAAACTGGGCTTACCCGTGGACACCTTCATGCAAACCCTCAACGACTACAACCACGCATGTCGCATGGGCACGTTTGACCACACCCGCTTGGACGACTGCCATACCGAAGGTGTGACACCCGCCAAAACCCACTGGGCTCGCCCCATTGATACAGGTCCGTTTTACGGCTACGCACTGCGCCCTGGCGTCACCTTCACTTACCTCGGCTTGAAAACAGATGAAACTGCCGCCGTGCGTTTCAACGATGTGCCCAGCAGCAACCTGTTTGTGGCTGGCGAGATGATGTCTGGCAACGTGCTGGGCAAGGGCTACACCGCCGGTGTGGGCATGTCGATTGGTACTGCGTTTGGCCGCATCGCAGGCACGCAAGCGGCCAAAGCGGCTTTGGCGCTGAAGGAGGTGGCACATGCAAACGCTTGATGCACTCACGCGCGATGCACGCGCCTTGGCCAACGGCGAAGTCGTGCTGTCAGCCCCCGAAACCGAGGTGGCGCGACAGCTGCAAATTTGTAACGCCTGCCGCTACTGCGAAGGTTTTTGCGCCATGTTCCCAGCCATGACGCGTCGCTTGGCATTTGACAAAGCCGACATCCACTACCTAGCCAACCTGTGCCACAACTGTGGCGCTTGCTTGCATGCTTGCCAATACGCCCCACCCCATGCGTTTGCCGTCAATGTGCCGCAAGCCATGGCCCAAGTACGTGGCCAAACCTATGCGGACTACGCATGGCCGCCCGCCTTGGGGGCGCTGTACAAACGCAACGACTTGACTGTGTCGTTGGCACTGGCCGCAGGTTTGGCACTGTTCTTGTTGCTGGCTTTGCAAATGAATGGCACCTTGTGGTCTGCCCACTTGAACGGCAATTTCTACAACCTGTTTCCACACAACCTGCTGGTGAGCCTGTTTGCCCCCGTGTTCTTGTTTGCCGCACTTGCACTCGCCTTGGGTGTGCGCCGTTTTTGGCGCGACATCACACCTGCCACCAGCGGTGCAGCACTGAGTCCATCTGCTGCAAGCGAAGCCACACACGACGTCTTGCGCCTGAAGTATCTAGACGGTGGCCACGGTGAAGGTTGCAACAACGAAGATGATGCGTTCACCCTCTCGCGCCGTCGCGCACACCACCTGACCTTCTACGGTTTCATGCTGTGCTTTGCAGCCACCAGCTTGGCCACGGTGTACCACTACGCGTTCGGCTGGGCGGCGCCTTATGACTTGCCCAGCCTTCCCAAGGTGTTGGGGGCCATCGGCGGCGTGAGCTTGTTGCTAGGCACCGCTGGCTTGTTCAAGCTCAACCTGCAACGCCACCCCTCGCACGGTGACGTGGCGCAAAAGCCCATGGACTTAGGCTTCATCGCCTTGCTGTTTGTCATCAGCCTGAGTGGCTTGGCGTTGTGGCTAGGTCGTGGCAGCATGGCCATGCCTGCTTTGTTGGCCGTTCATTTGGGCGTGGTGATGGCCTTGTTTGCCACACTGCCCTACGGCAAGTTTGCACACGGCATTTTCAGAACGGCAGCTTTGCTGCGCTATTCAGTGGAAAAAAGACAACCCAACACCCTCGGTTTGGGCAGCGACTAATTTGAAAGGGACAACCATGAACACACGTAACTTCATCCACACCTGCGCATTGCTGGCGCTGGGTTTGACCTCACTCGCGAGCCACGCCCAAGAGTTTCCGCCGAAGAAAAGCATCACCATGGTGGTGGGCTTTGCGGCCGGTGGCGCGGCAGACACAGCCGCCCGCATCATTGCCAAAAAGCTGGGCGACAACATTGGCGCCGCCGTGGTGGTGGATAACCGTGGCGGTGCAGGCGGCAACATTGCGCATCAGTTTGCAGCGAATGGCCCCACCGATGGCAGCACCATTTTGTTTGGCTCCGTCGGCCCACTCACCATTGCGCCACACATGATGAAAGTGGCGTACGACCCGGTCAAAGACCTCTCCCCCATCACCATGGGTGTGAACTTCCCCAACGTCTTGGTCGTTCATGCGGGCACAGGCATCAAGACCTTTGCAGAGTACATTGCCTACGCCAAAAAGAACCCCAAAAAATTAGACTACGCCTCCACAGGCCCCGGCTCTGCCTCGCACCTCGCCGGTGAATTGCTCGACGACATGGCAGGCATCGACACCGTGCACGTGCCCTACAAAGGCGGCGCACCTGCTTTGCAAGACTTGTTGGGGGGCCGCGTGGCGGCTTACTTCTCGACCTACTCCACCTCACAGGCTTACATCGACAACGGCAAGCTCATTCCTTTGGCCAGCACCGGCGCACAACGCTTGAAGCAGCTCCCCAAAATCCCAACCATTGCCGAGTCGGGCTACCCCGGTTTCAGTGCCACCAACTGGTACGCCTTTGTGGCGTCATCCAAAGTGCCCGCGCCTATCTTGGATCGCTGGAACACCGAACTGGTCAAAGTGCTCAAGTCCCCCGATGTGGTGGAACAGCTCAACAGCCATGGCCTCACACCACAACCAGGCACGCGCGATGAATTGGCCAAGTACATCGCCAAAGAATCTGCCACATGGGGCCGTGTGATTCGCGAGCGAAAAATCACAGGCGAATAAATAAAAAACAAGGAGACAACACATGACCGTTCATCAACACACCCTCACTCGCCGCCTGCTGCTGGCTGGCCTTGGCTTCTTTCTTGCCGCATCGCAACTGGCACAAGCCGCTGAGATTCGCGTCATCACCTCGGGCGCTTTCACCGAAGCCTATAAAAAGCTCGTGCCCGAGTTTGAAAAACAAACGGGCCACAAAGTCATCAGTTCGTTTGGCGCATCGGTGGGCAATGCGCCCGACTCCATTCCCACACGCTTCTCGCGTGGCGAGAAGTTTGACCTCGTCATCTTGTCCGACGGCGGCTTAGAGGCCATGGTGAAAAAAGGCCATGTCATCCCAGGCAGCCGTGTGGATTTGGTGCGCTCACAAATCGGCGCCGCCGTGCGCAAAGGTACACCCAAGCCAGACATCAGCACCGTCGAAGCCTTGAAGCAAACCTTGCTCAA
Organism: Pseudomonadota bacterium; assembly: GCA_041169125.1. Lineage (GTDB taxonomy): Bacteria > Pseudomonadota > Gammaproteobacteria > Burkholderiales > Burkholderiaceae_C > Limnohabitans. The sequence goes on along the minus strand of JBEEJP010000008.1, from coordinate 10,643 downwards.
CGCCAAGTCCATCGCATACTCGGCGAGCGCCAGTGGCACGTATTTGTCGACCGAGTTGTTTGCCAAACTCGGTGTCGCCGAAGAAATGAAAGACAAAGCCAAGCGCATCATGAGCGAGCGTGTGGGCGCCGTGGTGGCCCGTGGCGATGCCGAGCTGGGTTTTCAACAGGTGAGCGAGTTGATTTACTTCAAAGAGCTCGACTTCATTGGCACCTTGCCTGAGTCTGTGCAACAAACTATCTTCTTCTCCGCCGGTTTGGTGGAAGGCTCCACCGAGCAAGACACGGCCAAACAACTGATCAAGTTCTTTCAATCGCCTGCAGTCGCTGAGACGATTCGTCAAACTGGTTTAGACCCTGTCGCCGCCCGATAATGGCGGGATGACTACCTCTTCTCATGCATCCGCATCCAGCGCCGCCCTCAAGGGCGTGCGCGTTCTCACCCTCGCCTTGAACCTGCCGGGCCCAGCCGCTGTGATGCGGCTGCAAGCCATGGGTGCCAAGTGCACCAAGCTTGAACCGCTGGCACCCCAAGGCATGCCCACGGCAGACCCCATGGGCATTTACAAGCCTGCCGCGTATAAGGTGATGCACCAAGGCCTCAAGGTCTTGCAAGCCGATTTGAAGTCTGCACGTGGGCAAGCCGCGCTGCACAAACAATTGGCGCACACCGATGTGCTCATCACCTCATTTCGCCCCTCGGCATTGGTGAAGCTCGGCTTGGCATGGAAAGAACTGCACAAGCGTTACCCCTCACTGTGTGTGGTGAGCATCGTCGGCGCCCCCGGTGAACGGTCCGAAGAAGCGGGCCACGACTTGACCTACCAAGCCGACAGCGGGCTGGTCAACGGCTTAGAAATGCCTGCGAGTTTGTATGCCGACATGGGCGGCTCTTTGTTTGCCACCGAGGCGGTGCTACAAGCCCTGCTCTTGCGTCAACGCCCAGGCCGTGCCCAAGGCAAAGGGGTGTTTCATGAAGTCGCACTGTGTGATGCATCGGCTTACTTGGCCCTGCCCCGCACATGGGGGCTCACCCTGCCCAGCGGCGATGTGGGTGGTGCACATGCGGGCTACAAGGTTTATCCCTGCAAAAACGGACGGGTGGCCCTCGCAGCCCTAGAACCGCACTTTGCCGCACGTTTGTGCGAAGCCGCTGGTTTGCCCAAACAAACAGCGACGCAAATGCACAAGCGCAGCACGCATGAAGCGATTGCCCAATTCCTCGCCGTACAAACACGCCAGCAACTGGACAAACTGGCCAGCAGCAAAGACATCCCGTTGCACACACTGCCCCGCTAAGTCTGCGCAAGGCACGCAAAAAAACGCCCCTTCAATGGGGCGTTTTCTTTTGGGCTCAGCGCAAATGGCGCAAGGGGTGCGCAGATGCAGGCCACGGGCTTTCAAAAAACGGCAGCACCATCTCAGGTGTGACATCGGCAATGCGTGCGGGTTGCCAGTTCGGTGTGTGGTCTTTGTCCACGGCCAAAGCGCGAATGCCCTCCACGGTTTCGCTGCTGACACCACGACGCGACAAGTGGTCGGTTTGAAAGCAATGACGCACCAAATCGCGTTCCATGCGCAAGTCATCGGCGAGCGTCATGTGTTGACCTCGGCGAAGTTGCTCCAGCGTGACACACAGCATCAAAGGTGATTGATGGTGCAAGGCTTTCAAGGTTTGCACCGACCATGCATCGCTGCCTTGCAACGCTTGTTCCATGTGCGCCACTGTCTCTAAGCCAAATACGGCATCCACCGGTGCGTGGTGCCAGGTCGGCACCTGAGCCAACGCCTGTGCTGTGGTGGTCTTGCTTTGCTCGCGCAACCAAGCCAGCACAGCGTCGCCGTTGGTCCAAGTTTGCTGGCACAAGCCGTCCCACAAAGCAGGCAAAGCGGCCGCATCGACACACACATCGGCCAAGCCGACATGCAGCGCCTCACCGCCACGCAGCACATAGCCGGTGAGCGCCAAGTATTCGCCCATGTGTGCGGGGCACAGGGGGCCTTGGCAACGACCTAAGAAGTATCCACCGCCCACATCGGGGAACAAACCAATGTGCGTCTCAGGCATGGCCATCTTGGTGTGCTCGGTCACCACGCGTAGCGCAGCACCTTGGCTGATGCCCATGCCGCCGCCCATGACGATGCCATCCATCAACGCGATGTAGGGCTTGCGGTAGTTTTGAATCAAATGGTTGAGGCTGTATTCCTCGGTGAAGAAATCTTCCAAGGTCACATCACCACTCAACGCGGCTTGGTGAAAGTAACGAATGTCACCGCCTGCACAAAACGCACCGAATGGGCCTTCTTTATTGCTACCGCGCACCACCACGGCTTTGACGTTTGCATCCTCTTGCCAAAGCTGCAAGACATGGTTGAGCTCACGCACCATCGCCAACGACAAGGCATTCAAAGCCTTGGGGCGATTGAGGGTGATGAGGCCTAAATGACCCACGCGTTCGGCGTGCACATCGGTGGTGTAAGTGGACATGGTGACTCCGCAATAAAAGCGTATTTTCTTCAATTCAACACCGCGCTCAACGGCTCGGATGCGCGCTGGCGACACAGGCAGCGACAGACGTGAAAAAGCCGAGGCAGGCCTCGGCTTTTCAGCAACACAAGTGGATCACTTGTTGCGCTTGCGCTCATGCTCTTTCAAGAAGCGCTTACGCAGACGCACGCTCTTAGGCGTGATTTCGACCAACTCGTCGTCTTCGATGAATTCCACACCGTATTCGAGCGTGAGATCGATTGGAGGTGTGATCTTCACAGCGTCTTCCTTGCCAGACACGCGGAAGTTGGTGAGCTGTTTGGTACGTGTGGCGTTCACCACCAAGTCGTTGTCACGGCTGTGGATACCCACAATCATGCCTTCGTACACGGGGTCGCCTGCCTTCACAAACATGCGGCCACGGTCGTCCAATTTACCCAAGGCATAGGTGAAGATTTCACCGTCATCCATCGAGATCAACACACCGTTCTTACGGCCAGCGATGTCGCCCTTGTGTGGCTCGTAGCTGTCAAAGATGTTGGAGATCAAACCTGAGCCACGGGTCAAGTTCAAGAATTCGTTGGTGAAGCCAATCAAACCACGGGCAGGAATGCGGTATTCCAAACGCACACGGCCACGGCCATCGGGTTCCATGTTGACGAGTTCGCCTTTGCGCTCGCCCAAGGCTTGCATGACGCCGCCTTGGTGTTCTTCTTCGATGTCGGCTGTGACCAATTCGATCGGCTCATGGCGCTCACCGTTCACATCTTTGAACAAGACGCGTGGCTTAGACACCGCCAATTCGTAGCCTTCACGGCGCATGTTTTCCAACAGAATGGTCAAGTGCAATTCACCACGGCCTGCCACTTCGAAGATACCGTCTTCGTCCGTCTCACGCACACGCAAGGCCACGTTGTGCTGCAGTTCTTTTTGCAGACGGTCCCAGATTTGACGGCTGGTCACAAACTTGCCATCACGACCGGCCAAAGGCGAGGTGTTCACGCAGAAGTTCATGGTCAGCGTGGGCTCGTCCACTTTCAACATGGGCATGGGCATTGGGGTGTTGGGGTCGGTCACGGTCACGCCAATGCCGATGTCGGCAATACCGTTGATCAACACGATGTCGCCAGGACCGGCTTCGGTCACTTGCACACGGTCCAAACCTTGGAAGGTCAACACTTGGTTGACACGGCCTTTGACAGAGGCGCCATCGGGGCCTTCCATGACCAACACGTCCATGCCGGGCTTGACCTTACCTTGGCTCACACGGCCCACGCCGATACGGCCCACAAAGGTGGAGAAGTCGAGTGCAGAGATTTGCAACTGCAAAGGCGCTTCAGGGTCACCGCTGTTGGGTGGCACGTGCTTCAAGATGGTGTTGAACAAGGCCGACATGTCGGGGCCCCATTGCTCGCCGGCTGCGCCCTCTTCCAACGATGTCCAACCGTTGATACCCGAGGCATACACCACGGGAAAGTCGAGTTGTTCGTCGTTCGCACCGAGTTTGTCGAACAAGTCAAAAGCGGCGTTGACCACTTTGTCGCAGTTCGCACCGGGCTTGTCCACTTTGTTCACCACGACGATGGGCTTCAAGCCCAAAGCCAAGGCTTTCTTGGTCACGAAACGGGTTTGAGGCATGGGGCCTTCTTGCGCGTCGATCAACAACACCACGCCGTCCACCATGGACAACGCACGTTCCACTTCGCCACCGAAGTCCGCGTGACCGGGGGTGTCAACGATGTTGATGTGGGTGCCTTCCCAAGACACGGCACAGTTCTTGGCAAGAATCGTGATGCCGCGCTCGCGTTCGATGGCGTTGTTGTCCATCACGGTGTCGACCACTTTTTCGTGGTCGGCGAAGGTGCCAGACTGGCGCAGCAGCTGGTCCACCATGGTGGTTTTGCCATGGTCAACGTGGGCGATGATGGCGATGTTGCGAATTTGCTTACTCATGCTTCTCTCTTCCTTTATGCCTGCTCGGCCAGCGCGGGCTGGTTGGCAGGCGATCTTTCTAAAATTTGTTGAATTTCAAGGGGACTCAACAATCGTCCCGGAATCAGTTCCCCCGCCTTCACATGGGCGCTGCCCAACAAAGCGCGTGGGTTTTCTCCAAACACACGCACGCGGCTTTGGTCTGGCCAAGCACCGCGACGACGCACACCGCTCAAAAAGCGACCTGCGTTTTCTGCATCCAACGAGACCTCTGTGTGGTCTGACAACAAACACGCCACAGGCATCAAGCGCGCTTCGCGCTGCGGTTCGCCCATGGCAGCGAGGTCATCCAAGGTCACACAGTCCGCCTCCACAAAAGGGCCTGTCGCCACTCGGCGCAAGGCGCTCAAATGGCCCCCACAGCCCAAAGCCTCGGCAATGTCTTCGCCCAAGGTGCGGATGTATGTGCCTTTGCTACAGGTCACGCGCAAACGCAGAAACGGGGCATCGCCTGTGAGTTGCATCTCCAGCAGCTCCAAGTCGTGAATCACCACATGTCGAGGTTCACGCTCGACGGTTTCACCCGCACGCGCGTATTCGTACAAAGCCTTGCCGTCTTTTTTCAAGGCGCTGTGCATGGGCGGCACTTGCGTGATGGGGCCCATGAAACGGTCTAACACTTCCACCACTTGCCCCACGGTGCAAGTGACAGGACGCTGAGCGATGACCTCACCTTCGGCATCCGCCGTGCTGGTTTTCACACCTAAGCGCACGGTGGTTTCATACGTTTTGTCAGCATCCAAATGGAGCTGACTGAATTTGGTGGCGGCGCCAAAACACAAAGGCAACACACCTGTGGCCAACGGATCGAGCGTGCCGGTGTGCCCTGCTTTTTCAGCACGCAGCAGCCACTTGGCTTTTTGCAAGGCGTCGTTGCTGGACAAACCCAATGGCTTGTCCAACAACAGCACGCCATGCACAGGGCGTCGTTGCACCCGCACGCGCGGCATACGTGTGCTGGAAGGCTTCTCGCTCCCTTGTGACTGCCCCTCGGCGCTCATGTCAGTCGTCCTTCGCTTTGGAAGCGACGGCCTTGGCAATCAAGGCATTCATGTCTGAGGCACGCTCAGGCGTGCGGTCATACACGAAGTGCAAGGTCGGCACGGTATGGATGTGCAAGCGCTTGAACAACCCATTGCGCAAAAAGCCAGCGGCTTGGTTCAAGCCTTCGGCGGTTTTGACAGGGTCGCCATTCAACACACTGAAATGCACTTTGGCATGGGCGTAATCGGGCGTCACTTCCACACCTTGCAGCGTGACCATGCCCACACGTGGGTCTTTCAACTCACGCGCAATCAACTCGGCCAGATCGCGTTGGATCTGGTCGGCCACTTGGTAGCTGCGGTTGGGGGTACTGCTCGGTTTACGTGCCATGCCTCATGCACTCACGCTTTACAGCGTACGTGCCACCTCTTTGATTTCGAAGAATTCCAACACGTCGCCTTCGACGATGTCGTTGTAGTTCTTGATGGTCAAGCCGCACTCGAAGTTTTCTTTGACTTCTTTGGCATCGTCTTTGAAACGCTTCAAGCTGTCGAGTTCGCCGGTGAAGACCACCACGTTGTTGCGCAACAAGCGCAACTTCGCGTTGCGACGCACCACACCGTTGGTGACCATACAGCCCGCGATCGCACCGATCTTGCTGACGCGCAGCACTTGGCGAATCTCGGCGTTACCGATGATTTCTTCTTTCTTATCGGGCGTGAGCATGCCCGACATCGCGGCTTTGAGGTCATCCACAGCGTCATAAATGATGTTGTAGTAGCGGATGTCCACTTCGCTGGTTTCTGCCAGCTTGCGTGCGTTGGCGTCAGCGCGCGTGTTAAAGCCAATGATCACGGCCTTAGAGGCAATGGCCAAGTTCACATCACTCTCGCTGATGCCGCCCACTGCAGCGTACACGAGTTGCACCTTGACCTCATCGGTCGACAACTTGAGCAAGGACGCAGCCAAGGCTTCTTGCGAACCTTGCACATCGGCTTTGACGATGATGGGCAGGGTTTTGACTTCGCCAGCGGCCATGTCGGAGAACATGTTTTCCAACTTGGCGGCTTGTTGCTTGGCCAACTTGGTGTTGCGCACTTTGCCTGCACGGTAAGTGGCGATTTCGCGGGCACGTCGTTCGTCCGACATGACCATGAATTCGTCGCCCGCTTGTGGCACTTCGGTGAGACCTTGAATTTCAACTGGAATCGATGGACCTGCCGATTTGATGGGCTTGCCGTTTTCGTCCAACATGGCGCGCACACGGCCATAGGTTTGGCCAGCCAACACCACATCGCTCACATTGAGCGTGCCAGACTGAACCAGCACGGTGGCCACAGGGCCGCGCCCCTTGTCCAAACGCGCTTCGATCACCAAGCCTTTGGCCATGGCATCGACAGGCGCTTTGAGTTCGAGCACTTCGGCCTGCAAGAGCACTTGCTCCAGCAATTCGTCGATGCCAGCACCGGTTTTGGCGGAGACTTCACAGAACGGTGAATCACCACCGAACTCTTCGGGCACCACTTCTTCGGCCACCAGTTCGCCTTTGACGCGTTCAGGGTTGGCACCGGGTTTGTCAATCTTGTTAACCGCCACCACGATCGGCACACCCGCTGCTTTCGCATGCTTGATGGCTTCTTTGGTTTGCGGCATCACGCCGTCATCGGCGGCCACCACCAAGATGACGATGTCAGTGGCTTTGGCACCGCGTGCACGCATGGCCGTGAAGGCCTCGTGACCGGGCGTGTCCAAGAAGGAGATCATGCCGCGTGGTGTTTCCACGTGGTAGGCGCCAATGTGTTGGGTAATGCCACCGGCTTCGCCCGACGCGACTTTGGCGCGACGGATGTAGTCGAGCAAAGAAGTTTTACCGTGGTCCACGTGACCCATGACCGTCACCACAGGGGCGCGTGTCACGGCTTCGGCGTGGTGTGCGGATGCTTCTTCTTCGGTAAAGGCTTCGGGATCATCCAATGCAGCCACCACGGCTTTGTGACCCATTTCTTCCACGACGATCATCGCGGTGTCTTGGTCCAGCGGTTGGTTGATGGTGGCCATTTGGCCGAGCTTCATCAATTGCTTGATGACCTCAGAGGCTTTGACCGCCATCTTGTGCGCCAACTCACCCACGGTGATGGTTTCGGGCACGTGCACTTCGAGCACGCGTGCTTCAACCGGTGCTTGTGGTGCGCGCTCGTCATCACGGTCGCGGTCACGACGGCCTTTGGGGCCACCGCGCCAGTTGTTGCGGCCCACGCCACCCGTGGCGTCGCCACGCGTTTTGATGGCTTTCTTTTTCGCTTGGTCATCGGCCCAGCTGGAAGACAGCTTGGCACTCTTGACTTCTTTGTTGCCAGCCCCTGGCGCACCAGACGTACCCGGCGCAGCCGCACCAGCACGCGCAGCACCCGCAGGCTTGTGCAACGTGCCTTTGATGGCTTTGGGATCAGGGGTTGGTTCAGGCTTCTTAGCAACCAAGGTCTTGGCCGGCGAGCTCATCATCTGACGAATCGCCTCGGCTTCCGCCAAGGCTTTGCGACGACGCGCATCTAAATCGGCGGCACGTGCGGAATCTTCGTCTGCACGCGCTTTCGAGGCTGCAGCAGCTTCGGCGCGTGCGGTTTCAGCAGCTTGTGCTTTGGCCTCTGCGTCTGAGGTTTCAGCAGCGGCTTGTGCAGCAGGCGTAGCTTCTTGCGCGGCTTGGGCCTGTGCTTTGGCGGCTTCTTGCTTGGCTTGCTCTTTGGCTTCTTGCTCTTCGCGCACACGGCGTTTTTCAGCCAACTCTTCCTCTTGGCGACGAATCAACTCAGCTTGACGGCGAGCTTCCTCTTCGCGGCGTGCCAATTCGGCATGGTCAATCAGCGGTGCGGCTGGCTCTTGCACAGCGGCTTGAGCAGGCGCTGCGGGTGCTTCGGCGGCTGCGTCTTCATCACGTTTGACGAAGGTGCGTTTTTTACGCACTTCCACTTGGATGGTGCGTGCTTTGCCGGTGGCGTCCGCTTGTTTGATCTCGGTGGTCGATTTCTTGACCAAGGTGATTTTTTTGCGCTCAGGAGACGCTGTGCCATGGCTGGCTTGCAAATGGCTCAAGAGCTTTTGTTTGTCACCTTCGGTCAGCACATCGCTGGCCGAAGATTTAGCGACACCCGCTGCTTTGAGTTGCTCAAGCAGGGTGTCGGTGGGTTTTTTGAGTTCGCTGGCAAACTCGGCTACGGTCGTACTGGTCATTTCTGGTGTTCCTCTCCATGACCATTACTCTTGACCCGTGAACCAATGTTCACGTGCCTTCAAGATCAGGGCTTTGGCATCTTCTTCGCTTTGGCCGGTGATGGCTGTGAGCTCGTCCACGGCCAAATCGGCCAAATCGTCACGGGTGTGTACGCCGCTCTCAGCCAACTTGGGCAAGAACTCGACGTTCAATCCTTCGAGGTCACGCAGGTCTTGCGAAACCTCTTCGACGCTCTCTTCGCGTGCAATTTCCATGGTGAGCAACGCATCCTTGGCACGTGTGCGCAGCTCGTTGATGGTGTCTTCGTCGAAGCTTTCGATTTCCAACATCTCTTGCAAGGGCACGTAGGCCACTTCTTCGAGGCTGGTGAAGCCTTCTTCGATCAGGATGTCGGCCACTTCTTGGTCCACGTCCAACTTGGCCATGAACAATTCGCGGATGCTGTGGGTTTCGTCGGCTTGCTTTTGCGCAGACTCGGCCGCATCCATGATGTTGATTTTCCAGCCGGTCAATTCAGCGGCCAAACGCACGTTTTGGCCACCACGACCGATGGCGATGGCGAGGTTTTCTTCGTCCACCACCACATCCATGGCGTGACGCTCTTCGTCCACCACGATGGAGCTGACGTTGGCAGGTGCCAAGGCGCCAATCACGAACTGCGCGGGATCTTCACTCCACAACACGATGTCCACGCGCTCGCCTGCGAGCTCGGTGGTCACTGCGTTCACGCGCGTACCGCGCACGCCCACACAAGTGCCGATAGGGTCGACACGTTTGTCATGAGAGATCACAGCGATCTTGGCGCGTGAACCCGCGTCACGGGCGCATGATTTGATTTCGAGCATGCCTTGTTCGATTTCTGGCACTTCGTGGCGGAACAACTCCACCATGAACTCAGGCGCAGAGCGCGACAAGATGATGGGGGCACCGCGCAAGGTGAGATCCACATCCATGATCATGGCGCGCACACGGTCGCCACTGCGAAAGTTTTCTTTGGGGATCATTTCGCTGCGACGCAGACGACCTTCCACGCGACCGGATTCGACAATGATGTCGCCCTTGTCCATGCGCTTGACGGTACCGACAAAAATTTTGTCGCCGCGAGACATGAATTCGTTGAGCAACATTTCACGCTCAGCGTCACGAATTTTTTGCAAGATCACTTGCTTCGCCGCCATGGCGCCAATACGGCCAATGGGCAAGGACTCGACGGCCTCTTCGATGTATTCGCCTTCTTCCACGTCAGCCACGCGCTCGCGAGCGTCCATCAACATTTCTTCGGCATCGGGGTTTTGCAAACCGGCTTCGTCAGGCACCACCAACCAGCGGCGGAATGTCTCGTACTCGCCGGTATCGCGGTCCATGGTGACGCGGATGTCCACGTCGCCTTCGTAGAGCTTTTTGGTGGCTTGGGCCAACGCCAACTCAACGGCGCCAAACACCACATCGCGTTCGACGTTTTTCTCGCGCGAGATTGCCTCGACCAGCATCAACATTTCGCGGTTCATGATCGGTTACTCCTTCTCTTACCTATGTTCAACGGGGCTTTTTGCCCTTGAAATCCACAATCGGGGCCAGACGCGCATCGCGCAACTCGTCCAGCGTGAAACCCAGTGCATGCACTGGCATTTCGGCTAATCTTTTGGGGCTCACTTTTTGGCCTGGCTTGGCTTTGACTTCATCACGCCAAGTGATTTGCCAGCCCGCACCGTCGTCGGTGCGCTCTAAGGTGCCACGGAATTTTTTGCGGTTGGCCGCCACTTGCCCCCCTGCGGCGTCACCAATGGGGGCTTTGAGTGTGAGGTCAACCTCTTCACCCACGAAACGCTCGAAATCAGCTTGGTGGCGCAAAGGACGATCAATGCCAGGCGAGGACACCTCAAGGCGGGCGTAATCGGCACCATCGACCTCGAGGGCAAACTGCAACTGACGGGTGACGCGCTCGCAATCT
>JBEEJP010000007.1:0-23481 GCA_041169125.1 Pseudomonadota bacterium | reverse complement strand
CCGTCTTTGAGCAAACGCCATTTGCGCAAGGGGTCACCCGTCTTGGGGGTTTCGATCTTCACCACATCGGCACCAAAGTCGGCCAATGTTTTGGCGGCAAAGGGGCCTGCAATGAGTTGGCCGAGTTCGACCACTTTCAATCCGGTTAACGCGCTCATGGGTTCAAGGCAAATGAATCAAACATGGGATGACTATAAAAACAAAGCGCGCCACTAGGAATTGCTAATGCGTAGAATTTCCTTCGCGTTTCGCGAAGGGTAAATACACCATGAAAAAAAGCTTCAACCTCAGCCGGTTTGACTTTGTCACGCTGCGGCTGTTCTGCGCGGTGGCGCAAAGCGGCAGCATCACCCAAGGTGCACAGACTTGCCATTTGGCACTATCTGCCGCAAGTCGGCGCTTGTCTGACTTCGAGTCAGCCACCGGCTCGCCACTGATGGAGCGCAGCAAAAAAGGGGTGCAGCTCACCCCCGCCGGACACTTGGCCTTGCAACACTGCATTCGCTTGTTTCAAGGCTTAGAGCGCTTCAACAGCGAGATCAGCGACTACGCGCAAGGCATACGCGGCCATGTGCGGCTGTGGGCCAATATGTCGTCGCTCACCGAGTACCTGCCCAGCATCCTGCATGATTTTTTGTCTGACCATGCAGACATCGTGGTGGAACTGGAAGAGCAACTCAGCGGTGACATTGCCCGCGCCTTGGTGGACGGCATTGCCGACATCGGCGTGTTGGCCGATGAAACGCCCATGGATGGCTTGACCGTGGTGCCTTTTCAAACCAACCAACTGGTGCTGCTGTGCCACGCCACACACCCACTGGCCAAACGCAAAAAAGTGGATTTCAAAACCTGCTTGAACTACGACTTTGTGGGCCTGAACCGAGGCAGCTCGCTGCTAGAACTCACCTCACGCGCCGCTGAAAAAGAAGGACAACACATGCACATGCGGGTTCAAGTGAGAAGCTTTGATGCCATGTGCCACATGATCGCAGCAGGCTTAGGCGTGGGGGTGTTGCCACTGGGGGCATGCGCCAGCCAAGTCGAAGCACTCAAACTCAAAGTCATCCCGCTGCAAGACGCTTGGGCGCAGCGCAAACTGGTGGTGGCATTCAACCCGCAACGTGAGTTGTCGCCCTCGGCGCAGTTGCTGATGTCAGCTTTGGCGGCTGCTCAGAACTCAGCGTGAAACCGCAACGCGTACACATTAACTGACCCACGGTCGGCGTTATACGCAGGGTTTTGAATGCGCTGGTAATCGGTGGTGAGCCATGTGCCGCGTGTCATTTGGAAGCTGTAGAAAACCTCCAAGATTTGCTCAGGCTTATAAGCCAACGACGTGGTCGAGTTGGCCGATGCATCGCCAATGAAATACGACATGCCGCCCGCAGCCAAGAAGCCGCGGCGCTCGGGCGACAAGGTGTTGTGCATGAAGGCGACGCCCACCGCATCATCGGCACGGCCCCACAAACCACCTTTGAACACGAGGCCTGTCGAGAGTGAGCCATCGGCTTCTGTGAACGCGTAGGTTTCAGTCTTGCCATCAGCCTTCATGGCACGCAAGAAAAAACCCACGGCGGGGTGGATCGCTTGCTCGATGTTCACACCCAAGCCGTATTTGATTTTTTCGCCGCCGCGCACATCCACCAAAGCCTGCGGGGTGGTCTGCACGCCTGCATGGGTTTGGAGCCACTGCGTCGCATCACTAAAACTTGCCAGTTGGGCACGGTTGCGCCATGCCAACACGCGTACTTTGCCGGGCTGATCAGCCAGCGTGTGACCGCGTTCAATTTCCACTTGATCGCCGTAGTGTTTGCCAAGGGCAAAGTCCACCGGCAAGCCATTGGGCTCTTTCGGACCGGTCATGCGGCCAAAGCGCAGCACCCAGTTGTCTTGGTACCACTCGCCCGCAAAGCCCCAGCCAAAGCCACGGGCGTCGGCGGCATAGTCGTACGAGGCATAGGTCCAGTTGCCCCAGTTCATGAACTGGGTGCGCGGATCTTTGGCATAGGCGTTGTCGTCAAACACGTCGAGCGTGGAGAAGTTGCCTGCGGTCAACACAAAGCGGTTTCGGTCGACCCAACCCGCCATTTGGTTGAAGTCTGGCTCGATCTGCTCTTGCCCGCCACCCTGGTTCCAAGTTTGGCGGACAAACAAGCGCTGGCGGTACAACTTGGGCGTGCTGCCGCCCGCACGGGTGATTTCGCCATTGGTAAAGCCACCTAAGCCCACCAAGTTGCCAGAAAAAGGCACGCCCGATGTCACCTCGGGATTGAAATACAACTCACCGTCTTGCCATGGGCGAAAGCCCCAGTGCGCCGTGGTGCTGAAGGTGTACATGCGTTCCGCTTGGTTCGACAAGCTGTTCTGGCCGTGATATTTCTCTTGAAACGAACCGTGGCGCTGCCAGTTGTAGGTGAGCTGGTAGCGCGCAGTGGTGTCTTCGGTGGGAGCTGTTTGCGCCCACGCGCCCGCCGCAGCCAAGCTGCACAACACCCAAGCGGTGAGTTGTTGACGCGAAAAGTGGGGCATGAAAACAGCTAAAAATGAAAATAAATCGAATGGATCCAACTTCTGCAGGCATTGTAGGAAGGCTTTATTTCATTTCCGCGAATTCGCGCCAGCGCTCCCGCATAAAATCGTGGGCTCCATTTAAGGAAGACTCATGGGACGCACCCTTTACGACAAGATTTGGGACGAGCACGTCGTCCATACCGAAGAAGATGGCACCTCCATCCTCTACATCGACCGCCATTTGGTGCACGAAGTCACCAGCCCGCAAGCGTTTGAGGGCATTCGCCAAGCGGGTCGCAAGGTTTGGCGCGTCAGCTCGATCGTGGCCACCGCAGACCACAACACCCCCACCACCGGCTGGGAGCTGGGCTACGACGGCATCACCGACCCCATCAGCAAAGAACAAATCACCACGCTGGACGCGAACATGAAAGAGTTCGGCTCTGCCGCGTTCTTCCCCTTCATGTCCAAGCGACAAGGCATCGTGCACGTGATTGGCCCTGAAAACGGTGCCACCCTGCCCGGCATGACCGTGGTGTGCGGCGACAGCCACACCTCCACCCACGGCGCATTTGGTGCGCTGGCCCACGGCATCGGCACCTCTGAGGTCGAGCACGTCATGGCCACACAAACCTTGTTGGCCAAAAAAGCCAAAAACATGCTCATCAAGGTCGAAGGCACCTTGGCCAAAGGCGTGACCGGCAAAGATGTGGTGCTGGCCATCATTGGCAAAATCGGCACTGCGGGTGGCACGGGCTACACCATTGAATTTGCAGGCTCTGCCATTCGCAGCTTGAGCATGGAAGGCCGCATGACGGTGTGCAACATGGCCATCGAAGGCGGCGCGCGCGCTGGCTTGGTGGCGGTGGACGACAAAACCATTGAATACGTCAAAGGCCGCCCCCTCTCGCCCACCGGCGTGGAATGGGACCAAGCCGTGGCGTACTGGAAAACCTTGCACTCTGATGCAGACGCCAAGTTTGATGCGGTGGTCGAGCTCAAAGCCGAAGACATCTTGCCGCAAGTGACTTGGGGCACCTCACCCGAAATGGTGTTGGACATCAATGGCACCGTGCCCGACCCCGACAAAGAAAAAGACCCGAACAAACGCGGTGCGATTGAGCGTGCGTTGACCTACATGGCGCTTGAGCCTGGCAAAGCCTTGAACGACATTCATGTGGACAAAGTGTTCATTGGTTCGTGCACCAACAGCCGCATTGAAGACATGCGCGAAGCCGCTGCCGTGGTGAAAAAGCTCGGTCAAAAAGTGGCCAAAAACATCAAGCTCGCGTTGGTGGTGCCCGGCTCTGGTTTGGTCAAAGAGCAAGCCGAAAAAGAAGGTTTGCACGAAATCTTCAAAGCCGCTGGTTTTGAGTGGCGCGAACCCGGCTGCTCGATGTGCTTGGCCATGAACGCCGACCGTTTAGAGCCCGGCGAGCGTTGTGCCTCCACCAGCAACCGCAACTTCGAAGGCCGTCAAGGCAACGGTGGCCGCACCCACTTGGTCAGCCCTGCCATGGCTGCAGCTGCTGCCATTCACGGCCACTTTGTGGACGTACGCAAATTCGCCTAAGAGAGACGCACATGCAGAAATTTACCCTCCACAAAGGCATCGTGGCTCCTATGGACCGCGAGAACGTCGACACCGACGCCATCATTCCTAAGCAGTTTTTGAAGTCAATTCGCAAAACCGGCTTTGGCCCCAACTTGTTTGATGAGTGGCGCTATCTTGACCACGGTGAGCCAGGCGTGCCTGAGTCTGAGCGCAAGCCCAACCCAGACTTTGTGCTGAACCAAGCTCGCTACAAAGGCGCCTCGGTCTTGTTGGCTCGTAAAAACTTTGGCTGCGGTTCTTCACGCGAACACGCGCCTTGGGCGATTGACCAGTACGGGTTCCGTGCGGTCATCGCCCCAAGCTTTGCTGACATCTTTTTCAACAACTGTTTCAAAAACGGCCTGCTGCCCATCGTCTTGCCCGAAGCAACCGTGGACTTGCTGTTCAACGAAACCCACGCCTTCCCCGGCTACGAACTCACCATCGACTTGGAGCGCCAAGTGATCGTGCGCCCCCAAGGCGAAGAAATTCCGTTTGAAGTGCAAGCCTTCCGCAAATACTGCTTGCTCAACGGCTTTGATGACATTGGCCTGACCCTGCGTCAATCCGACAAGATCAAAGCCTTTGAAGCCGAGCGCTTAGCCACCAAGCCTTGGTTGGCTCACACGATGTAACCCCTTTAGAAGAACAACACATGAAAATCGCAATCCTTCCCGGCGACGGCATTGGCCCAGAAATCGTGGCCGAAGCGGTCAAGGTCTTGAACGTCCTCGACCTCAAGTTTGAAACTGAATCTGCTTTGGTGGGTGGCGCTGCGTTTGACGCGCATGGCCACCCTCTGCCCGAAGCCACCTTGAAGCTGGCCATGGACGCCGATG
This sequence comes from Pseudomonadota bacterium, assembly GCA_041169125.1. Lineage (GTDB taxonomy): Bacteria > Pseudomonadota > Gammaproteobacteria > Burkholderiales > Burkholderiaceae_C > Limnohabitans. The sequence continues at coordinate 18,537 of JBEEJP010000007.1, read as the reverse complement.
CGGTGTTGTTTGGCGCGGTAGGCGACTGGAAATACGACACCCTCGACCGCCCTCTGCGCCCCGAGCAAGCCATTTTGGGGTTGCGCAAGAACATGGGCCTGTTTGCCAACTTCCGCCCTGCGATTTGCTACGAGCAATTGGTCGGTGCATCGAGCTTGAAGCCTGAGCTGATTGCTGGCTTGGACATTTTGATCATCCGCGAGCTGACCGGCGACATTTACTTTGGCCAACCCCGCGGCCGCCGTGTGGCCACTGACGGTCACTTCCCCGGTGCTGATGAAGCGTTTGACACCATGCGTTACAGCAAGCCCGAAATTGAGCGCATTGCCCACGTGGCTTTCCAAGCCGCCCGCAAGCGCAAAGCCGCAGGCACCGAGGGCCGTGTGACCAGCGTGGACAAAGCCAACGTGCTGGAAACTTTCCAATTCTGGAAAGACGTGGTGAGCGAAGTCGGCAAGCAGTACCCAGACATTGCGCTAGACCACATGTACGTCGACAACGCCGCCATGCAATTGGTCAAAGAACCCAAGCGCTTTGACGTGGTGGTGACCGGCAATATGTTTGGCGACATCTTGAGCGACGAAGCCTCTATGCTCACAGGCTCCATCGGCATGTTGCCTTCTGCTTCGTTGAACGCGAAGAACCAAGGCTTGTACGAGCCCAGCCACGGCAGCGCGCCTGACATCGCAGGCAAAGGCGTGGCCAACCCCTTGGCCACCATCTTGAGCGCCGCCATGATGCTGCGTTTCAGCTTGAACCAAGCCGAAGCTGCCGATCGCATTGAGACCGCCGTCAAAGCGGTGCTGGCTCAAGGTCTGCGCACGCCTGACATTTACAGCGAAGGCACCACCAAGGTGGGCACCGCGCAAATGGGGGATGCGGTGGTGAAAGCTTTGCGTTAATTCAGCGCAGCCTTGCACACAACCAACGCGCCTTAGGGCGCGTTTTTCATGGGGCTCCATCTGACTGCTTCCTCTAAATCTGTCAGCCAGCCCCAAGCCCCTATCGACTACAATAGTTGTCATGTTTCACGCCTGCTCGTTCTCTTTGAACTTCGCTGCCTCCGCACTGGTGGCTGCGTTCGCGCGCGTGATCACCATCAAAACCACGACCATTAAGGGCTAAACGCTCCGGTTCGTCGTGCGCCCCCCGGCCTAGACGAGCCGGGCAAGCAGTCAGGTCTGGCACTGTTTTCTACATTTGAAAAGGCGTTGAAAAATGAGCAAGTTAGTAGGTTTAGTCGGTTGGCGTGGCATGGTCGGCTCGGTGTTGATCGACCGCATGATTCAAGAGAAGGATTTCGATTTGATCGAACCGGTGTTCTTCTCAACGTCTAACGCAGGTGGCAAGGCCCCCGCTCAAGCTAAAAACGAAACCACGCTGCAAGACGCCAACAACATTGACGCCTTGAAGCGTTGCGAAATCATCATCACCTGCCAAGGCGGCGACTACACCAAAGAGGTGTATCCCAAGTTGCGCGCTGCCGGTTGGAACGGCCACTGGATTGACGCCGCCTCTAGCCTGCGCATGGCCGACGACGCCGTGATCATCTTGGATCCTGTCAACCGTAACGTGATCGACAGCGCCTTGGGCAAAGGCGGCAAAAACTGGATCGGCGGCAACTGCACCGTGAGCTTGATGCTCATGGGCTTGGGCGGTTTGTTCCAACACAACCTCGTCGAATGGGTCAGCGCCATGACGTACCAAGCGGCTTCGGGCGCGGGCGCACAAAACATGCGCGAACTGCTGAGCCAAATGGGTGCATTGCACGCCGCCGTCAAAGACGACTTGGCCAACCCCTCTTCTGCCATTTTGGACATCGACCGCAAAGTGTCAGCCACCATGCGCAGCGCCGAGTTCCCCACCAAGAACTTCCGCAACACCGCCTTGGCTGGTAGCTTGATCCCTTGGATTGACGTGCCCGTTGAGCACGGCCAAAGCAAGGAAGAGTGGAAGGGCGGCGCCGAGTGCAACAAGATCTTGGGCAACCCAGCGTTCCGCACAGCAGGCTCGATCCCGATCGACGGTTTGTGCGTGCGCATCGGCGCAATGCGCTGCCACTCACAGGGTTTGACCATCAAGCTGAAAAAAGACGTGCCCATGGACGAGATCGAAAGCATCTTGGCCCAAGCCAACGACTGGGTCAAAGTGGTGCCCAACGTGCGTGAAATCAGCGAACGTGACCTGACACCCGCCGCCGTGACCGGCACTTTGACCGTGCCTGTGGGCCGTTTGCACAAAATGGCCATGGGCAACGACTACTTGGGCGCGTTCACCGTGGGTGACCAGCTCTTGTGGGGCGCTGCCGAGCCATTGCGCCGGATGCTGCGTATCTTGCTGGAAGCATAAAACGCAGTAACATCGCCATGTATGAAAAAAGCCTACATCCCTGCTACTCATTTGTTTAAACGATCTGCTTTGTGGGCGGCGCTTTCGCTTGCCCTAGTGGGCAGTGCACAAGCGGTAACGCTCGCGCGACCGGTTGTACAAAGCAAGCAGGGAGAGGCTTTGCGCACAGAGATTGATGTGCGCGACATCTCTGTTGAGGAGCAACAGCAACTCCAAGCTGTCGTTGCCAGCCCCGACTTTTACAAGGCCACCAAAATTGACCTCCCTATGGTCAATGGTCAGCCCATAGACTTTGAGGTGCAACTGTTGCGCCGTGAGAATGGGCGACCCTACCTCCAAGTCACCAGCAAACAAATCATTCCGACCAGCACCGTTGATTTGCTGCTGGACCTGCACTGGGCCACGGGGCGATTGATTCGTGACTTCACGATTTCGTTAGACGCTGCACAAGCGCGCAGCAAACCTGTCACGGCACCGGCCCTGATCGGTGAAACACCGGCTACTTCATCTCAGTCCCTCACCACCCGACGTGGTGATACCGCCAGCGAATTGGTTGTTGGCAAGATGCCACCCAATGTGTCGCTGGATCAAATGTTGCTGGCATTGCTGCGAAACAATCCCGACGCATTTGTTGAATCCAACGTCAACCGCATGAAAGAAGGCGCTTTGTTGACCTTGCCGACCGAGCAAGAAGCCCAAGCGATTTCGCGTGATGAAGCGCGACAACAAATTCAAATTCAAAGCAAAGACTTTGAGGCTTACCGTGCTGAACTGGCAGCTCGTGCACCCGGCGGCACCGTCCCCAAAGTTGCCCGTGACAGCGCTGGCAAACTCGAAGCAAAAGTTCAAAACAACAATGCCAAGGCCAACCAAGATAAGTTGACCTTGGCCAAGCCCAGCAGCAAAAACAGTGAGGCTGAAGAAAAAATAGCCCAGCAGCGTGAGGCGCAAGATGTCGCCGACCGTGCCGCAGAACTGAGCCGCAACATCGCTGAACTCGGCAAAATTGCCGCTGCTACCGTGGGGAGTGCTGCCAATCCTGCCTCAGACGCCGCATCATCAGGCGCGTTATCTGTGGATGTGCCTGCCAGTGCCGCCGAAGCTGACAGCGCTTGGCTAGACGAACTCCGTGACAACCCCCTCGCCCCAGTCGGTGCGGGTAGTTTGATTGCCTTCTTAGTCTTGATCGGTTTGTGGCGCCGTCACGCAACGAAAAAGAACGAAGACGACATCCAAGGCCTCCCGCCTCTGAATGTGAAGTTCAACCTCGACCTGCCCGAGCACGACATGCACGAGCCTGTGGAGCGCGCCTACATCCACGATGTGGCCACGCACATGCACGACGCACACGAGCACCCACATGACCATGAGCGCCATACGCATGACGATGATGACTTGCCCGTCGATGCGCAAGAACAGGTCCACCACGCCGAGCCTGCACTTCGCCCCACCATGGAAATGCCCAACATTTCCCTCGACTTGGACGAAGCAGACACCACCGCCAGCCCCTACCAAGTGCGCATCGACTTGGCCGATGAGCTGTGGAACTTGGGCCAGCTGCACACCAGCCGCGCACTGATGGAAGAGGTGGCCAACGAGGCCTCGGGCGCTGACAAAGAAAAAGCCCTCAAGTGGCTGGCTGAACGAGCTTAAAGCCCATGCGCATTGTGATGGGCTTGAGCTACAACGGCCAAGCCTACGAAGGCTGGCAAAGCCAGGTCTCGGGAAAAACTGTGCAAGACAAGCTTGAAAAAGCGCTGTCCAAGTTCACCCAAACCCCTGTGTCTACCCTGTGTGCAGGCCGCACCGATGCCGGTGTGCATGGCCTCATGCAAGTCATTCACTTTGACACTGAACTGGACCGCACGCCTTACTCGTGGGTGCGCGGCACCAATCGCTATTTACCGCTCGACATCGCCGTGCAATGGGCACGTGAAATGCCACGTGAGTTTCACTGCCGAGGTAGCGCCATTGCACGACGCTACGCCTATGTGGTGCTTGAATCCGCCGTGCGCCCCAGCGTCGAAGTGGGCCGTGTGGGCTGGGTGTATCGCCCGCTCAACTTAGAGGCCATGCAAAAAGCGGCTCAGTACGTCATGGGCGAACATGACTTCACCTCATTCCGCGCCTCCAGTTGCCAAGCCCTCACACCCGTCAAAACTATGACGCGCATCGATATCACCCGCAAAAGCACGCAAGCCGGTTCGGCCGTTTGGCGTTTTGAGTTTGAAGCCAGCGCGTTTTTGCACCACATGATTCGCAACCTCATGGGCTGCTTCGTGAAAATTGGCACGGGCGACAAACCGCCTGAGTGGATGGCCGAGGTGCTGGCCGCCTGTGACCGCGATGCCGCTGCCCCCACCTTCAGCCCCGATGGTTTGTATTTCTTAGGCCCCCGCTACGACGCACAGTGGGACTTGCCTGACCGAACCCCTGCGTATGATGGATTGCCATGAACCGCACGCGTATCAAAATTTGTGGACTCACCCGTGAGCAAGACGTCGACGCCGCTGTGGCCGCAGGCGTGGATGCCATTGGCTTTGTCATGTACGCCCCTAGCCCACGTGCAGTGACGGTAGAGCGTGCTGCCGAACTGGCCCTGCGCTTGCCCGCGTTTGTGACGCCCGTACTGCTGTTTGTGAACGAAACCGCCGAAGCCATTGCCCATGCCTGCGTGCAAGTGCCAGGTGCATGGCTGCAGTTTCATGGCGACGAAACGCCGGACCACTGCCGCAAAATCGCACGCACCTTGGGTCGCCGCTGGATTCGTGCTGCGCGTATTCCGCTAGAAACCCCAGCAGGCGAAGCGCCCTTCGACCTCTTAAAATACGCGCAAGATTACTCAGACGCCCAAGCCGTGCTGCTCGACGCCCATGTCGACGGCTACGGCGGTGGCGGCAAAACATTCAATTGGTCACAGCTTCCTCCAAACGTCAACGCTCACCTCGTCTTGTCTGGTGGACTCAACGCTGCCAACGTGACCGATGGCATTCGCGCGCTGCGTCATCACGGCCACTCGCTGGCGGTTGATGTGAGCTCTGGCGTGGAATCGGCCAAAGGCATCAAAGATGCGGCCAAGATTCACGACTTCGTCCGAGCCGTTCGCGCAGCTGACGCAGAGCACCCGCTCTAAGTAAGCCCTCTCCTCTCTTTATTTGAAGCACTTGGGTGTCCTGTTTGAAAGACAGGTTTCCCAAGGCAATTTTTGTAGGTCCCCTATGTCGAACTACCAACAACCCGATGCAAAAGGCCACTTTGGCATTTACGGCGGCAGCTTCATCAGCGAAACGCTGACTCACGCCATTGAAGAGCTCAAAGACGCCTACGCCAAATACCAACACGACCCCGCCTTCATCGCCGAATTCAAAAACGAATTGGCGCACTTTGTGGGCCGCCCCTCGCCCGTGTACCACGCCGCCCGCATGAGCCGTGAAATGGGGGGCGCACAAATCTTCTTGAAACGCGAAGACCTCAACCACACCGGCGCCCACAAGATCAACAACACCATCGGTCAAGCCATGCTCGCCAAACGCATGGGCAAGCCCCGCGTGATTGCCGAAACCGGCGCCGGCCAACACGGTGTGGCCACTGCCACCATTTGCGCGCGCTATGGTTTGGAATGCGTGGTCTACATGGGCGCAGAAGACGTGAAGCGTCAAAGCCCCAATGTGTACCGCATGAAATTGTTGGGCGCCAAAGTGGTTCCCGTGGAGAGCGGCAGCCGCACCCTCAAAGACGCCTTGAACGAAGCCATGCGCGACTGGGTGGCCAATGTCGACAACACCTTCTACATCATCGGTACTGTGGCGGGGCCTCACCCTTACCCGATGATGGTGCGCGACTTCCAAAGCGTGATTGGCGAAGAGTGCCTGACGCAAATGCCTGAGATGTTCAAGAGCCTCAAGATGGCCGAACAACAACCCGATGCCGTCATTGCCTGCGTGGGCGGCGGCAGCAATGCCATGGGCATCTTCTATCCCTACATCGACCATGCCAACACGCGCCTCATTGGCGTGGAGGCCGCAGGCGAAGGCATGGACACGGATCGTCACTCCTGCTCGTTGCAACTGGGCGCACCCGGTGTGCTGCACGGCAACCGCACCTACATCTTGCAAGACGAGAACGGTCAAATCACCGAAACACACAGCGTGAGCGCAGGCCTCGACTACCCCGGCGTCGGCCCTGAGCACGCGTTTCTCAAAGACATCGGTCGTGCCGAATATGTGGGCATCACCGACAAAGAGGCACTCGACGCCTTCCACTACCTGTGCCGCACCGAGGGCATCATCCCTGCACTGGAATCGAGCCATGCCGTGGCCTACGCCATGAAATTGGCCAAAACTATGAAGCCTGAGCAGTCCATCTTGGTCAACCTCTCTGGCCGTGGCGACAAAGACATTGGCACCGTGGCTGACCTGAGCGGCGCAGACTTCTTCTGCCGCCCCAGCTGCCAAGGCCAATCGGTCAAAGGTGGCCCGAGCGAACAAACCGTGAAGATTGTGAAGTGAGCCAGACCATGAGCCGTCCTATGTCCAGAATTAGCGCCACCCTTCAAAACCTCAAAGCCCAAGGCCGCAAAGCCCTCATTCCATATGTGATGGCGGGCTTTCCACAAGCCCACATCACCCCCGCCCTCATGCATGGCATGGTGGATGCAGGCGCTGACATCATCGAGTTGGGTGTTCCATTCAGCGACCCCATGGCCGATGGCGCAGTGATTCAAAAAGCAGGCGAAGCCGCGCTGCGTTTTGGCATTGGCACCACCCAAGTGTTGGACATGGTGCGCGAATTCCGTAAAACCGATACCACCACCCCTGTGGTGCTGATGGGCTACGCCAACCCCGTCGAGTGCTACAACCTCAAGCACGGGCAAGACTCATTCGTCAAAGACGCATCGGCGGCAGGTGTGGACGGTGTGCTCATCGTCGACTACCCCCCCGAAGAGTGTGAAGAATTTGCGGCCACCCTGCGCGCCCACGGCATGGACTTGATTTTCTTGCTCGCGCCCACCAGCACCGACCAACGCATGGCGCAAGTCGCACGCATTGCCAGCGGCTATGTGTATTACGTCTCGCTCAAAGGCGTGACAGGCGCTGGCAACCTCGACACCGATGCGGTAGAGGCCATGCTGCCGCGCATTCGCCAACACGTGCACATCCCTGTGGGGGTGGGCTTTGGCATTCGCGATGCCGCCACCGCCACCGCTGTGGGCCGCGTGGCCGATGCGGTGGTGATTGGCAGCCGCATCATCCAGCTGCTCGAAGCCGCACCAGCCGGACAAGAAGTGGCCGCTGCCCACGAGTTTTTGGCTGAAATTCGCAAGGCCTTGGACGCTTGATGCGCCCCCTTTGGCCGCATCAACACCGCCCGTTAAAATCAACGCCATTCCAAAAGAATTGACGAAAGGCTCACCATGAGTTGGCTCGAAAAACTGCTTCCCCCAAAAATTCAACACACCGACCCATCGGATCGCCGCAGCGTGCCCGAAGGCGTGTGGGTGAAGTGCCCCAGCTGTGAGACCGTGCTCTACAAGAGCGACTTGCAAGCCAATCACAACGTCTGCCCGACCTGTAGCCACCACCATCGCATGAGTGCACGCGATCGTTTGGACATGTTCCTCGACGCCGAAGGCCGCTACGAAGTGGGCCAAGAAGTGCTGCCAGTGGACGCCTTGAAATTCAAGGACAGTCGCAAATACCCAGAACGTCTCAAAGAAGCGATGGGCAACACTGGCGAAACCGACGCCTTGGTGGTCATGGGCGGCGCGGTGCACAACATCAATGTGGTCGTGGCCTGCTTTGAATTTGACTTCATGGGTGGCTCGATGGGCTCAGTCGTGGGCGAGCGCTTTGTGCGCGGCGTGCACACCGCCATTGAGCAAAAAGTACCGTTCATTTGCTTCACCGCCACTGGTGGTGCACGCATGCAAGAGGGCTTGCTCTCGCTCATGCAAATGGCCAAAACCAATGCCTCGCTCACACGTTTGGCTAAAAAGGGGTTGCCTTACATCGCTGTATTGACCGACCCCACCATGGGCGGCGTGTCTGCCGGTTTTGCCTTTGTGGGTGATGTGGTGATTGCCGAGCCCAATGCCCTGATTGGCTTTGCGGGTCCTCGTGTGATTGAAAACACCGTGCGCGTGACCTTGCCACAAGGCTTCCAGCGTGCCGAGTTCTTGCAACAAAAAGGCGCCATTGACATGATTTGCGATCGCCGCGAGTTGCGCAAAACGGTGGCCAACACCTTGGCCATGTTGCAGCGCCAGCCTGCAGATGCGGTGGCTTAAGCGTAAGTCACGCATGCAAAAAAAAGGCCCGAAAGGGCCTTTTTGTTTTGACATCCACACTTTCTCATGCGCACGCCATCTCTTGGATGCGCTCAAGCCTCAGCGCCCTCTTAAAATAAACGATTTGCTGCCCTGTATGTTTGGGGTGGCCCTTTTTTACTCACGTCCCTTTCGATGTCTAACAACAACACCCCCGACGCTTCGCAAGTCCCAGCCGTAGACGAAAACCAACTCATGGCCGAACGCCGTGAAAAGCTCAAGGCCATGCGCGAGCGTCAAGCTGCGGGCCAAGGCGTTGCGTTCCCCAACGATTTCAAACCTGCGCATCACGCCGCCACCTTGCACGAGTTGCACGGCGACAAGACCGCTGAGGTGTTGACCGAAGAAGGCCAGTTCGCCAAAGTGGCAGGCCGCATGATGCTCAAGCGCGTGATGGGCAAGGCCAGCTTTGCCACACTGCAAGACAGCACCGGTCGCATCCAGATTTACGTGACACGCGATGACGTGAGCGAAGATCTCTACGCCGACTTCAAACACTGGGACTTGGGCGACATCGTGGCCTGCGAAGGCAAGTTGTTCAAAACTCGCACCGGCGAGTTGTCGATCCACGCCACCAGCATCCGTATGCTCACCAAGAGCTTGCGCCCCATGCCCGACAAGTTCCACGGCGTGGCTGACCAAGAAATCAAATACCGCCAACGCTATGTGGACTTGATGACAGACGAAACCGCACGCAAGCGCTTCATGGCGCGCAGCAAAGCGGTCAGCGGCATTCGTGACTTCATGGTGCAACACAACTTCCTCGAAGTTGAAACGCCCATGCTGCACCCCATTCCTGGCGGCGCGAACGCCAAGCCATTTATCACGCATCACAACGCACTCGACCAAGAGATGTACTTGCGCATTGCGCCTGAGCTTTACCTCAAGCGTTTGATCGTGGGTGGCTTTGAGCGCGTGTTCGAAATCAACCGCAACTTCCGCAACGAAGGTATCTCGGTGCGTCACAACCCCGAGTTCACCATGATGGAGTTCTACGCCGCGTACTGGAACTACCAAGACCTGATGCACTTCACCGAAGAGCTGGTGCGCGACGCCGCCATGAAAGCCGCTGGCACCACACTGCTCACCTATGGTGGCAAGCCTGTGGACTTGAGCCAACCGTTCGAGCGCTTGACCATTCGCGAAGCCATCCTCAAGCACACCGAAGCCGGTGACAACGTGGACAACAGCGAGTGGCTGATCAATGCATTGAAGAAACTCGGCTTCAAAGAAGACAAAGACAAACTCAGCACACGCAGCTTGGCCAGTTTGCAGGTCATGTACTTTGAAGAAACCGTGGAAGAAAAGCTGTGGCAACCCACCTTCATCTGCGAGCACCCTGTGGAAATTTCACCTTTGGCACGCGCCAGCGACAGCAAGCCCGATGTGACCGAGCGCTTTGAGCTCTACATCACCGGACGCGAGTTTGGCAACGGCTTCAGTGAGTTGAACGATGCCGAAGATCAAGCCGCCCGCTTTCATGCACAAGTGGAAGCCAAAGACAGCGGAGACGACGAAGCCATGTTCTACGACCACGACTTTGTGCGCGCTTTGGAATACGGCATGCCCCCCACCGGCGGCTGCGGCATTGGCATTGACCGCTTGATGATGTTGCTGACCGACAGCCCCAGCATCCGCGATGTGATTTTGTTTCCTGCATTGCGCAGAGAAAGCTAATTAAGGAAGATCAGATGCGCCTCAGCATGCCTTTGTTTAAACAAGCAGCTGAGCGTTTATTTGAGCCAGCATTGCGCAATGTGGAGTACTTCCAGCGGCGATTGAGTGCGTTCGCAATCTTTGCTTTTTTCATGTTCCCGCTTTACTACGTGGTTTGGCACACGTTGTTTCCGCAACCCTACGAGAACTTAGGTCTGCGACTGTTGGGCTCTGCTTTGTTTGTGCCTATTATTTTTGCAAGACGATGGCCAACATCGCTCAAGCCCTACCAGCCTTACTACTGGTATCTGGTTTTGCTGTACGCATTGCCGTTTTTTTTCACCTTCATGTTGTTAAAGAACAATATGTCAGAGGTGTGGGCCAACTCAACACTCGTGGCAATTTTCTTAATGATTTTGCTGCTCGATTGGGCCACACTTGTAGCCCACTTTATTCTTGGAATCGGTCTTGCTGTCGTTGCTTTTGCACTAACCGCCGATACGCCACTCCCCTCTTTCGATCGTTATGACTACTTAGTCATCATCTTGTTTGCTGTAGTCAGTGGCGTCATGTCTAGCTATGACAGTGAGCGGATTCGTATCGAGCAAGAACGAGCGATGTTGGCAACTGCTGGCAGCATTGCGCATGAACTGAGAACCCCTTTGCTAAGCATTCGCGCTGGAGCCACAGGCGTTGCCAACTACCTGCCCACCTTGTTGCAAACGTATCAGTTGGCCCGTCAACATCAACTGACGGTGACCAACATTCGCACGGCTCACCTGCAAGCACTAGAAGGTGTCATTGAACGCATTGACAACGAAGCGCAATATGCCAATGCCATCATTGATATGCTGTTAGTCAATGCCCGCATAGACGACAAGAACCCACAAACGCTCAACATTTGCTCAATGGCGCAATGCGTGAATACGGCCTTAGAGCGCTATCCTTTCTCCACTCAAGAGCGAGATTTGGTATCTTGGCAACCTAGTTCAGACTTCACGTTTCAAGGTGTCGAGTTGCTGACTGTTCATGTGCTGTTTAATTTATTAAAAAATGCTTTGCGTCATATTGCACAGGCAGATAAGGGAGAGATTTCGATCCGCCTCGAAACCAGTACCGTGACCAACCGTTTAATCTTCAGGGACACCGGTGGGGGCGTTCATCCCGATGCGCTAGCTCATATATTTACTAGGTTCTACACATCGTCTACCGATAGTATGCTGGGCGCTGGCATTGGCTTGGCCTTTTGCCGTGATGTGATGCACACCTTTGGTGGTGAGATTGACTGCAACTCAACCCATGGGGAGTATTGCGAATTTGTTTTAATTTTCCCTGCCATATGAAACAACACACTGTTGAACCTTTTTACTTTCCAACGACAGTTACCTTCGTCGACGACAGCGCGCCATTTCTCTCCAATATCAGCCTTCAAGTCAAATCAGAGTTGGCATTTCAGCTGTATCACTCCCCCTTTGCCGCACTTGCAGCGCTCAACCATGATGCGGGCATCCCTCCCTCTGATTCAGAGCTGTTCTCGCTTTACCGTTACCGTGAAGATGCAAGCTATGCCGATCACATCATTCAGGTGCGCTTAGACAAGATTCACCGTGAGATACATAACGCCCAACGGTTTGACCATGTATCGGTCGTCGTCGTGGACTACGACATGCCAGAAATGAATGGACTTGAGTTTTGCCGTCAACTCACCAATTCATCGATCAAAAAAATTTTGCTCACGGGTAAAGCCGACGAGCAAATTGCTGTCAGCGCATTTAACGCAAAAACAATAGATCGCTTCATCCGCAAACAAGACACCAATGCCATGGCCTTGCTCAATAAGACCATTGCAGAACTCCAAACAGAATATTTTCAGGACGTCGAGAAAACGCTATCCCGCGCCATGTCTGTGGGCTCACACTTGTTTTTGCGCAACACAGCATTTGTTGAACGTTTCCAAGAAATTCAGCAACAGCTGGGCATTGTTGAACACTACCTCACTTGTGGCCCCAACGGGCTTTTGATGCTGGATGCTGTTGGCACGTCTTATTTGCTACTTGTACAAGATGATGCAGGCCTACAAGAGGTTTATGAAATCGCGTTTGACCAAGCTGCGCCCCCCGAACTGCTGGCACAACTGCGTAGTGGCCGTTTTCTGCCCTATTTTTGGCAAACCAACGGACACTACGCCCCCATTTACGACAACTGGCAAAGCTACCTGCACCCTGCGACCAAGCTAGAGGGGCCCCATAGCTACAGCTATGCCATTGTCAAAAATCCAGATGGGTTTAATCTGAAATATGTGCAGTCCTACAGCAATTATTTAGATCAACTCGACATCAACCAACCGCTTGCAACCTAGCCGCATTTTCTGAAATGTGATTGACTGAGGTACTCACTGTTGATTTGTGACGCAGCTTGCGACGTGTCGATGGCCAATCGGCAAAATTGACCTCCTCGCGTATGTCATGACAGACGTTCACGATACGCTCTAGCTCTTCGCGTGTGAGCCCCGCGTTGACCGAGAAACGTATCAAGGCTCTGTTTTTAGGGGTTGCTGGGGCACAAAAAACAGACCCAAAAATGCCACGCGCTTCCAAGGCATCGCGCAACACAATGGTTTGCTGTTCGGTTCCTGACTCTAACGACACAATTTGCGTCTCACTGTCGTTCAGGTTGTAGCCCAATGCCTCCAGCTCTGTGCGCAAGTAGCTTGCGTTTTCATTCAACTTCGCACGCCGCCAAGCCTCTTCTTGGATGACACTGAGAGTCGCATCCAACCCTTTGATTTCATGAGGAAGCAACGTAGAGCTGAAAATTGCGTGATTTGACTCACCATCAAAGTAATCACTGAATTTTTGAGAGCACGTGATAAATCCAGCTCGTCCAGCAAACGCCTTGGCCAAACTGGCCGTTCGAAAATGAACACGCCCAGCCAGCCCCTGCTCGACCACCAAGCCTTCGCCATTGGGACCATGCGTGCCTAAAGAGTGCGACTCATCGGCCACCAAGACACAGCCTTGTGCTTCACAAATTTCCAAAATCTGTCGCAAAGGAGCAATACACCCTGTGGTGCTATAGACCGTGTCAATGACCACCACACCAGGTCCATGGCGCAAAATTTGTCGCTCCAAATGCTCCAAATCATTGTGGAAAATCGTGACAGCTTTGGCCCCAGCACTTTTGATGCCTTCCCATAGCGACATGTGGGCCATCATGTCTGCATAGACGGGGGTATGTTCGTTCGCAATGGCTTGCAGCAAGCCAACATTCGCACTAAACCCCGACTGACACAAAATACCCGCCTCTGCCTGCATAAAGTGTGCGAGACGAGTCTCCAGCTGCAACTGTGGACAAGCACCATGCAGAAAAATACCCGACATGAGCAAGCCATTGCCATCGCGCTGAATACTCTCCAACATGGCCGTTTGAATTTTTGGATGCCGAGCCACAGACAAATAGTCGTTGCTCGATAAATGCAAGGCATCGACACCCGGCACTCTCCCTCGCATGATGTGGCCACCTTGCCATGTGTTTTGTACGCGTTCACGGTAATAGCGATTCACACGCACTGCAACAAACTCTGGCACATCAGCATTGCAGTAACTAGGCTCCGCGGGAAAGAGGGTCGTGACATTGTTTCTCATGATAAAAATCCTTTCAGCTCAATGAATGAAGCGATGTCAAAACCATCTTTGACACGCACATGAATTGAAACCTAATGAATTAGATTTTTCAGTCAATCATTTAGAGAGTTCAACTACACATCAAAGTAAGAGGCTTTCTCTGCATTGCCTCCAGCCCTACCCAACAGATACACCTACAAATTTTTATAGTTACAAAATTAATCTATTCGTCCTCTAATCACGCCATCATTAGGAGAAATTCACATGCATCCAACTCTTGAAACCAGCGACATCATGTATCCACAGTTCATGATCTGCACAGTGCCATATCGCCACGCCACCTTCTATAGAAAGGTCAAGGTCAAATCCTTTGTCGCTCACGACGCTGACATCACGATTTAACAAACCATCGCCTGCGAGTAGCGCGAAGAGCCCATCAAAAATTAATCAAATAAAGTGAGATTGAACCATGACAAAAAAACACCACCTCATCAATTCACTCGAAAGAAATCAAGCGTTCATCACAAATCGCGAAGAGATAAATTTCAAGTTTGCAAATGCCGTGATTAATTGGGCCTTCTCAAAAAATATCATCGACTATGAAAACTCACGAAAACCTTCAGTTCCAACTCATTGTTAATTCATAAATTTATTTGAATGACCTAATCAGTCGTTGCTTCTAGATTGAATGAAGGAAATCAATAAAAAATGCATACTAAATGTGGATAATCTATAAAAAGAACCCCAATTAAGTATCGGTATATTTGCCTCCCCCAACACATAGAGCGGGCTAAATGAACATCTGGCAAAACAACCTCATCAACATACTGATCAATATCAAAAACATCAATGAGGAGGATGTTTTTCGGTGCATTGACAACGCTGCAAAAGTCTTGGACTTTGAATTTGTAGCTTACGGACTGCGCCTGCCTCTGCCAATCTCCAACCCTAGGTTCATTATCCTGAACTCGTTTCCACCTCGCTGGCAAAAACGCTACGCCGAGCAGGACTACACCAAGATAGACCCGACCTTGGCACATGGTCTGCAGTCGAGTGAGGCCTTAGTTTGGAATGACAGCGTATTCAAAAACACACCACAGCTTTGGCGAGAGGCGCGTGAGGAGGGGCTGAATTTTGGTTGGTCACAATCGAGCATTGATGCATTTGGGTTCACAGGCATACTCTCTCTGGTCAGATCTTCACCAGAGATCACCGAGGCAGAACTTGCGATGAAAAGTGCTCAAATGCATTGGCTGGTTTGCATTGCACATCTCGCACTTTCACGTGTACTCATCCCCAAATTTCAAGCGCAAACAGCGCCCAAAATGACGCATCGAGAAACTGAAGTTCTGAGATGGACGGCAGATGGGAAGACCGCTGAAGACATTGGTGAAATATTGAATATTTCTGCGAACACGGTCAATTTCCACATCAAAAATATCATGTTGAAGCTCAATAGCTACAACAAAACATCTGCCGTTTTGAATGCTGCCATGCTAGGGCTTTTACACAAAATAGATCATTGAGGCTGGAAGCCGCTGCTCTTGATCATCTTCGTCCACACTTGGGTGTACGCACGCTCACGTTGCTCCAACTGGTGTGAGTTCATGTAGCCTACGGTCAAGCCCATTTTGGTGAGTTGGTCGTGAACATCGGACATGGCCAACACTTTGGACAGTGCCACACCAAAGTGGTTGATGGTGGCTTGGGGTGTACCTGCAGGCGCAAAGATGCCGTAGTACGGCATATCCTCCAAACCACTCAAGCCCAACTCTGCAAACGTGGGCACATCAGGCAAAGCGGCTTGACGCTTGGCGCCCAAGACGGCCACCACACGCACTTTGCCCGCCTTATGGTTTTCAATGAAGTCGGGAACCGACCCCACACCGGCGGCAATTTGGTTGCCCAGCATGTCAGCCATCATGGGGGCACTGCCACGATACGGCGCAGAGACCAAATCCATTTTGTACTTATCACCCACCACCTTCACCAAAAACTCAGGTGTTGAAGCTGGTGCAGGAATACCCACCGCGCCTTTGCCACCTTGGGTTTTGACCCAAGCCACATACTCGGTGAACGACTTGGCGGGTGTGCCACCTGACACAGCATAGGCGTTCACAAACGTGGCAAATCCAGCCACAGGTGCGAAGTCGTGCGCGGGGTCGTAGCCGGGGTTTTTAACCACCAAAGGCAAGATAGAAATGGTGTGATCGTGCGAGAGGAACAACACGGTGCCGTCAGCTGGCGCCACCTTCAAGGCTTGAGCCGCCAACTGACCGCCAGCACCGGGTTTGTTTTCCACCACCACAGCCGTGCCCAGCTCGTCTTTCAATTTGTCAGCCAAGATGCGCGCAACGGCATCGGTACCACCGCCAGGAGGGAAGCCCACCACGAGCTTGATGGGCTTGGCGTTTTGTGCCGCAGCCAAGCCACAACTCAGAGCCAAAGCTAAAACAGCAAAGTGACGACGCGAAGGAAACATGGCTGAACTCCTGAAAAATGAAAGTACGGGTTTAAGGCAGCAAGTCTAAAGCACGCAAGTAAGCAGGCTGGGTCATCAAAGCGTCCCACGCGACCGAGGGGGTTTGAGGCAACAGGGCGCGGCGGCGTTGTTCGCTGGCATCGCTGGCGTGCCATTGGTTTTTCAAAAGGCGTTCGGTCAAACCATCGAGCATCTCATCGACCCTGTGACCATCGCCCACGCTTTGGTTGCACAGCAGCAGCAAATCACAGCCTGCATTCAAGGCGGCGACACCGGCCTCAGCAAAGCTGACCGAACGACCTTCGATGCGGCGCGCGCCTTCCATGGACAAATCGTCACTAAAGATGGCGCCGTTGAAGCGCAAGTCGCCACGCAAAATATCTTGCAACCAACGCGGTGAAAAGCCTGCAGGCAAGCTGTCAACTTTAGGGTAAATGACGTGCGCAGGCATCACACTGGTGAGCGTGGTGGTGAGCCATTGATAGGGCAAGGCGCAGTCGTTCAAGAGGGCCTTGAGGCTTCGTTGGTCCACGGGAATGTCCACATGCGAATCGGCTTTGACAAAGCCGTGGCCAGGAAAGTGTTTGCCACAGTTGGCCATGCCCGCTTGCAGCAAACCGTGCATGACGCTCTTGGCCAAGGCAGTGGCAACGCGTGGGTCGCGGTGGAAAGAACGGTCACCAATCACACCACTCTCACCGTGGTCCAAGTCGAGCACGGGGGTGAAACTGAAGTCCACGCCACAGGCACGCAACTCACTTGCCAACACATAGCCGCAGGCGGTGGCGGCATCCATCGCGGCCATCGCACCACTGCCAGTTTTGAATTCACCGCTCACACGCTTGGCATCTTTCATCCACAGCTCGCCCAAAGCGCGCATGGGGGGTAAGTGGGTGAACCCATCGTTGCGAAAACGCTGCACGCGACCGCCTTCGTGGTCCACGCAAATGAGCAAATCGTCGCGCACCGCTTTGATATCCGCACACAGCTGGGTGAGCTGCTGGCGGTTAGCCCAGTTGCGACCAAACAAAATCACACCACCCGTGAGTGGGTGCAACAAACGCTTGCGGTCCACCGCGGTGAGCTGAGTACCAGCAATGTCCAAAATAAGAGGGGCGTGGTGAGACATAACTTAGGGGTTCTTTTCAACAATCACGTAACTGGTGGCGTAGTCAGATTCATCGCTCACACTCACGTGGGCGGTCAGGCCTTGGGCTTCGAACCATGCTTTGAGCACGCCGTGCAGCACGAGGGTGGGCTGGCCACTGGGCAGTTTGGCCACTTCGCACAAGCGCCACGTCATGGGCATGCGCATGCCCATGCCAATGGCTTTGCTGAATGCTTCTTTGGCAGAAAAGCGTGTGGCCACATAGCGCACACCACGCTCGGGCCATCGCTCGCTGCGGGCACGGTAGGTTTGCATCTCGTGATCGGTCAACACTTTTTGCGCAAAGCGTTCGCCGTGACGCGCCAAAGTCGCACGGATGCGTCGAATGTCGCAAATGTCAGTGCCGATGCCGTAAATCATTCAGGCATGCACGCGTTGTACGCGCGAATGGTTTGTGTGTAGCCCAGCTCAAGCGCATCCGCAATCAGCGCATGACCAATCGACACCTCTTGCACGCCGGGCACGGTGGCCAAAAAGGTGTGCAAGTTGTCTCGGTTCAAGTCATGGCCGGCGTTGATGCCAAGGCCCACAGCCAAAGCGGCTTGGGCCGTGGCTGTGAAGGCAGCTAACACCTCTGTTTGTTTGGGCGTCCCATAGGCCGAGGCATAGGTTTCGGTGTACAGCTCTACGCGGTCAGCACCCACCGCCTTGGCTGCAGCCATGGCTTCAGGAATGGGGTCCATGAACAAACTCACACGTGCGCCCAAGGCTTTGGCCTGGGCAATCACGGGCTTCAGACGTTCGGCGTCTTGTGGAAACGTCCAACCGTGGTCACTGGTGAATTGGCCTTCGCTGTCCGGCACAAACGTCACTTGATGGGGGCGCACCTCGCGCACAAAGTCCATCAAGTTATGAAACGGATTGCCTTCGATGTTGAACTCACGGTCTGGCCATGCTTTGAGCAGGGCAGCAAGGTCATGCACATCAGCGGCGC
>JBEEJP010000006.1:0-27520 GCA_041169125.1 Pseudomonadota bacterium | reverse complement strand
AGGCCATGTGTCCATCGGCTTGCCTCCCAGCTTGTCCAAGTTGGTGACCGTGCCACTCACCAAATCATTCCGCCAAGCGCTGCCGCACGCACGGCTGTCGCTGACCGAAGGCTTCTCGGTGTTGATGATTGAAAGTCTGCGCGCTGGCCGCCTGGACATGGCCGTGCTCTACAACCCCCCGCCCTCGCCCGACTTAGAAATGACGGTGTTGCATGAGGACACCTTGGTCTTGATTGCGGGCAAAAAACGCCCCTTACCCGACGCCCCTCCACTGAAGAACAGCCTCAAGTTGTCTGATTTGGCGAAATTGGAGTTGATCGTTCCCAGTCGTCCCAATGCATTTCGTTTGCTGATTGACACAGAAATGCAACGCATCAATTGCAAAACCAACATCGTGCTGGAGATTGACGGCCTGAACGCCATTTTGGAATTGGTCAAAGAAGGCATGGGCTATGCCGTACTGCCCGCCTACACGCTGAGCAACTTTGCCAAGCCCGAACACTTCACCACACACCACATTGAAAAGCCCAAGTTGATGAGCCAACTGATGTTGGTGTGGTCCGCCCGCAGACCCATGACCGCCACACACAAAGCGGCCATGACACACACGCAAGACATCGTGACAAGTGCCCTGCAAACAACGCAGTGGTGATGTTGAAATAAAAAACCCACCAGGCGCATACCTAGTGGGTTTTTCTTCTGCATATGGTGGTGGATGGTTGACGACTTTGCAACTTTCTATTCACACTCAATCATGCTGGGTGGTACTAGAGCGTGAATGAGCGGTTTGGATTTGAACCCGCGTCCACATTTTTTTGTACCAACCCAGTGCCATACGACTTCTAGGCTCCCCTGCGGCGCAAAACTCACTGAGACAACAAGGTGATATAGGCCGAGTAGCTGAAACTCCGGTTCTTTTTATTCCCCGTTGTCTCACCAATGAGTCCCAACTCTTCCAGAGTTTTGACCGCCGCGTTGGCTGTCGGAAAAGTTGTTTCCAGTACCTTGCGAACCCTCTCGACCGTAAATCTTGGCATCATCGGCAACAACTCAAACAGCCTATACGCTGCCGCATTGACTTTGGGCGAATCAAGCAACTTGCGACGGTCAGCCGTTACCAAACTGGCAATCTGAACAATGCTTTTCTCCGCATCGGTTGCAGCAACGCACACACCTTCAAGGAAAAACGCAATCCACGACTCCCAGTCCCCGTCGTTGCGAACACCGGACAGCAGTCGGTAGTACTCCATCTGATGCTGTTTTAAGTAGCCACTCACGTACATCAGCGGTTCAGGCAATACGCCCATGTCCTCGAACAACGCAGAAATCAACAGCCGTCCAATTCGTCCGTTTCCATCCAAGAATGGGTGAATCGTTTCGAACTGTGCGTGCACCAATGCAATCACGACCAATACAGGCAATGTCCCCTCTTCGCCCTGCACGGCAGGGCCGCCGACCGAGTGATCATGGATAAATTTTTCCAAGTCACTGAGTAGCCCTGGAACTCTCGAAGCAGGAGGTGGAACAAAAACAGCGTTGCCGGGACGCGTCCCACCAATCCAATTTTGCGAGCGTCGCAGGTCCCCTGGCTTGTTGAGTTGCATCCAAATCTGACCCGGGGTGGCTCACTATTGGAGCAATTCAACACCCACGTCCGAAGTCGCTCATCTAAGGCTTCTTGAAGCTCTGCTATGGCAGCTTTCAGTCCTTCAGCGCGACAATATCCAATGCATGAAACCGCGCAAGCACCTCAGCGAATCTGCGAGCTGTGTTTACCCAGTCGCGATGGGACGATTCCATGGTTGGAAGCGACTGAAGAATGCCCTCGCCTGCGCATCATTTCATGCGACATGGCATCTAATTGATCGTTGCTAGACGCAAGCTTGGCCGCGGGATAAACATCCCACTCTTCTTGGTTGATGTGTTCGTTGTAGGCCGCAGCAAAGGAGTCTAGTGCGCCGTTATCGGCATCGTTGAACGCGACCCAAGAGTTGACATCAGCATTCACCACCGACACCAGCAATTGCTTCACAACGATCCAGCTCTTTTCCATTTCAATATGGTCTTGCTTGAGTCGAAGCACCAAAGCATCTAGCGTAGTGTCATGCAGCGCTAGGACGGCCGGGAACACATGCATCTCCTCGTCCAAGTGGTGATGCGGAGCCGCGATATCAAAATAACGAATGACGTCGGTGGCCGCCTTAGATGCGTGGGTGTCCCAGCCGTTTTCTGACAAATGGTGTCGGAGTTTGACGAGCAAAGCCAACATGCGTTCCACACGTTCGTGGCAAGCGCTGAGCATCTCAAACGGTGCTTCAAAACCAACGCTGGGGGATCGATGCCCAGGTAGCCCCCCCCCCACCGCAACTGAATGAACCATGGTCAATCTCTCCAAACTTGAACGAATTGCTGAACCTCCGGCCGTGGCTTGAAAGGCTTGCGCGAGCTCACGGTTCCGACATTTAAAAAACAAATCGCATGCTCAGAGCGTTTCAGCTGCAAACCCGATCGGAACGATTGGGCCTTGAGCGCCTTACCGCTCGTCAGGCCCGTGCCGTAGCCCATGGCGTTGGCCAGCAGCATGAAGTTTTGCACCGCGCACCCGGCACTCAACACACGCTCATGCATGTCAATCTCTGGGTCGCCTTTAGCCGCATCCACGATCAACACCATCAGCAAGGGCGAGCGTCGCGCCTTGTCGCGGGCTTGTTCAAGTTGTTCATCGGTCGCGCTTGGATCGCGCTCACTGAGCGCTTGCACGAACAGCTCACCCAAGTCTTCTCTTTTGTGCGCAGGGATAACCAAGAATCGCCAAGGATTGATGAGGTCGTGGTCTGGTGCCGTCGACGCGGCCAAAAACAATTTTTCTATTTCTACAGCACTCGGCCCTGGCTCGATGAGCCGTTTTGGCAAGATGGTTTGTCGCGTGGCCATCACTTGGCTCACCATGAGCAGCTGATTCTCTTTCTCGACATCACTCATTCAAATGCTCCACATGAGGCGTAAAAGGACCCGTTCCGCTGTGAGTCGAACGCGATGCGGGCACAAAGTCGCCGCGCTGTACGTCGAACACATGGACCTCACCCTCTTCAATCACATAGTGCCAACCGTGCAGCTTCAAGCTCCCTGCTTCGACCTCGCGCCTGACCATCGGGTAGTCCATCAGCCGCTCCAGCTGCAACACCACCGACCGTTGCTCTGTGCGCAAGAGCGCCTCAGGGCAAGGTTGCACAGGTAACAAGGCTTCATCCACCAAGCGCAACCAGTTTTGCAATGCTTTGGCTTCTTCGGGGGCACCCTCGTAGGCTGTGCGTATGGCGCCACAGTGGCTGTGGCCGCACACAATGATACTTTTCACGTGCAGCATGAGGACAGCAAACTCAATCCCTGCCATGGTGCCGTGTAGACCATGCGAGCCGTCATAGGGCGGGACCAATGCACCGACATTGCGCACGATGAACAACTCACCAGGCCCTGCCCCTGTCAGCAGATAGGGCACCAGCCGGGAATCAGAGCAGCCGATGAACAAAGTTTTGGGATGCTGTCCTTGCGCCACCAAGTCCTGAAACCGTTGTTGGTGCAACGGGAAATAGTCCGCGTGAAAACGCTGCAAGCGATGCAGCAGCTCATCAGAAGACTCCGGCGGCGCGGGTGGCATCATTGCACCAAGGACGAGGCGTCCCCATCCAGCTCAATCCCTGTGACATGCGCCAAGCCCACCAAGCGACGCATGTATTGCCCCAGCGCGGTGGCGCGGGACTGCCATTGCAAACGGGATGCAATTTGCGCCTTCAGGGTTTCAAAGTCTGGCAGATGCCCTAGGTTCACATCGAGCACATCGACAAGATGGAAACCAAACCGTGTGTGCACCAAGCGGGGGCGCAGACCGGTCCCTTGGCTGGACTCTTGCAGGTAGAACAGTTCTTTGGCGAACTCTGGCGCACAGTCGTTAGGGGTCAGCCAACCGAGAGCGCCGCCTTGCGCGCCCGTCGGGCAATTTGACAACTCGCCAGCCAACTGGGCAAAGCGCTCAGGGGCCACGTCTTTGTGCGATAACTCAAGCAAGGCAGACTCTGCGCGTTGTGCCAACGCTTGCACATTCACACCTGGTGTGACGGCAAACAAAATGTGGCGTACCAAGCGTTCCTGACCCACGGTGAACTGGGCCTGATGTGCCTCGTAATACCGTTTGGCTTCTTCTTGTGTGGGTTGCGGCGAGACGACTTCGGTCTCAAGCATACGGTCCACGATGTCTTGCTGTTGAGCCAACAACGTCGGCGCCATCAAGCCCGTGTACGGTGGCAAATGCCCGAGCCTGACCGCCTCTTGACGCAACAATTCGGAATAGGCCCGCTCACGTAAGGTTTCGTGATCCACGCTTTCGCCGGGCGCTTGCAAAGCAATGCCATTGATGCTGGCGATCGCGATCGCGGCAGCATCAACGCTCTGACAACCGCAAGAGCCACTGCCGCAGCCCTCTGACGTGTTGCTCTGGTTCTCATGGGAAGTATGGATCGTCATGGTGGAGTCCTGAATGTGTGGGGTGCGAAATTTCAACGACGGCTGAATGGCACGCGGGGCGTCATGCCCATACGACGGCTGCGCACCAACTGGTACGGACGCACAACATAGGCTAAGGTACCAAAGCCACTCCAGACGTGCACCAGCCGCGTGAACGGGAAGATGAAGAAGATGCTCATGCCCAAGAACATGTGCGCCTTGAAGATCCAACTGGCTTCAGACAACAACTCCACCGCACCACCTCGGAAGGTGACGATGCGTTGCGCCCATTCAGCGAGCTTGAGCATCATGCCGCCATCCAGATGCTGTGCAGACAGCGGGATCGTGGCCAAGCCCAAAGCGAACTGGACCCACAGCAACACCAACAACACAATATCGCTCGGCTTGCTGTTCACACGGATGCGCACATCAAATAATCGGCGGTGCAACAGCACCGTTACCCCGATGAAACCCATCACGCCAAACACACCGCCAGAAACCATGGCCAACAGTTGCTTGTCGCCAGCAGTCACGAAGTGTTCATACATGAAGTGGGGCGTGAGCATGCCCACGCTGTGTCCGCCTAACAAAAACAACACGCCAACATGGAACAAGTTGCTACCCCAACGCAACTGACCGCTGCGCAGGAGTTGAGAAGAATCACTCTTCCATGTGTACTGATCGCGGTCGAAACGGATCAGACTTCCGAGCAAAAACACACTCAGTGCAATGTACGGGTAGAGGCCAAAAATGAAATGGTCAAAGTAGCTCATACTGAAACTCCCGGCGTGTGGCTGGATGCCTTTTTCAAGAAATGAATGGGTTGGACATCACCCGGACGGGCCTGGCCACGCGTGCTACAGCCATCAAAGGCTTCGGGCTCGCTCCAGCTGTCGTCGAGTGACTCTTCCGCGGCTATCGCAACGGCTTGGGCTTTGTGACCTGCCAGCTCGAGCACGGCAGCCACCACCACGGCGTAGGGGCTTTCACGTTTGAGCAAGGCACTGAAGATGGCGTTCAAGATATGCGCCATTTCACCCAAGAATGCTTTGGCCACCTCAGGCGTTTGGGTTGAAGCGAACTCCAACACCACGCACAAATGGTCAGGCAACTCTTCTGGGGCAAGGAGCAAGCCCGATTGCTCATACGTTTTGGTGAGATCGATCATGGCCGGACCACGGTCGCGAGAGTCGCCGTGCACATGTTCAAACAAGTGCAGACAAGTCGCACGGCCACGGTCGAAGGTCTCGACGTAGCGCGACTCGGCATCCAATGTGTCGAGACGCAACAGGTGCGTGACCAAGGCTTGCAGTTCGGTGCGACGGGCCAAGCCAAGCGCGCTCTCTTCTTCGAGCACCGGCAACAGCAGGGGGAGTTGCTGGCGCAACTCAGCGTCCGGATACGACAGCAACTGCGACAACACGCGTAGGGAATAACGAATGGGTTTCATGGGGAACCTCGATTTAGACGACAGGTTGAATCGGAATCGTGCGGCGTTTGTCACCGCCAAACAAACTGGCATCGGACTGCCCATCAGAGCAACCATTGCCAAACGAGAAGCCGCAGCCACCACGCACATCAAAGGCGTTTTCTGCATATTCACGGTGCGAGCTTGGGATCACAAAGCGATCTTCGTAATTCGCGATGGCCATGATTTGGTACATCTCTTCGACTTGAGCGACGGTCAACCCGGTTTGCTCCAACACGGCATAGTTCTCGACACCATCCACATGTTTGCCGCGCTGGTAGGCGCGCATGGCCAACATGCGTTCGAGGGCACGGGTGACGGGGGCAATGTCGCCAGCTGTCAGCAAATTCGCCAAGTACTGGACGGGGATGCGCATTTGCGACACATCAGGCAACTCGCCGTTCATGCCGACATGGCCGGCATTGGCCGCCGCCGTGATGGGTGACAACGGTGGCACGTACCAAACCATCGGGAGCGTCCGATATTCGGGGTGCAGTGGCAACGCGACTTTCCAATCAATCGCCATTTTGTAGACCGGGCTGTTGCGCGCACCTTCGAGCCAAGACTCGGGGATGCCGTCTAAGCGTGCTTGCTCAATCACCTTGGGATCATGCGGGTTGAGGAAGATGTCGAGCTGGGCTTGGTACAAGTCCTTTTCGTTCTCCGTGCTAGCGGCTTCAGCGATGCGGTCTGCGTCATACAGCACCACACCGAGGTAGCGGATACGCCCCACGCAAGTCTCTGAACACACCGTGGGTTGACCCGCTTCGATGCGTGGAAAGCAGAAGATGCACTTCTCTGCTTTGCCACTTTGCCAGTTGTAATAAATCTTCTTGTAAGGGCAGCCGCTCACGCACATGCGCCAACCGCGACACTTGTCTTGGTCGATCAAAACGATGCCGTCGTCTTCACGCTTGTAGATCGATCCTGACGGGCACGAGGCCACACAGGTCGGGTTCAAGCAGTGTTCGCACAGGCGTGGCAAATACATCATGAAAGTGTTTTCAAACTGGCCGACCATCTCTTTTTGGACTTGGTCGAAGTTGGCGAGGTTGGCGTCTTTGTTACGCTTGCTGAACTCGCCGCCCAGAATCTCTTCCCAGTTAGGACCCCATTCGATCTTCTGCATGCGTTGACCTGTGATCAAGCTGCGTGGGCGTGCCGTGGGGGTGGCCCTGGACTCGGGTGCACTTTGCAGGTGCTCGTAGTCATAGGTGAACGGTTCGTAGTAGTCGTCGATCTGAGGCATGTTGGGATTCGCAAAAATGCGCATCAACAGCTTCCACTTGCCACCCTGCTTGGGTTCGATCGAACCATCGGCCTTACGGGTCCAACCACCATTCCATTTGTCTTGGTTTTCCCACTCTTTGGGGTAGCCAATGCCGGGCTTGGTCTCGACGTTGTTGAACCAAGCGTATTCCACGCCGGGACGGCTGGTCCACACATTTTTACACGTGACCGAACAGGTGTGGCAACCGATGCATTTGTCCAGGTTCAGGACCATGGCAATTTGTGCGCGTATTTTCATATGTATCTCCTTCAAACCTGAACCGTTGCAGGCGCTTCGTCATCTAACCAATCAACCTTGAGCATCTTGCGAACCACGACAAATTCGTCGCGGTTGGTGCCAATGGTTCCGTAGTAGTTGAAGCCGTAACTGAACTGGGCGTAGCCACCAATCATGTGGGTTGGCTTGGTCACGATGCGCGTCACTGAGTTGTGAATACCGCCCCGGATGCCGGTGATTTCCGAGCCCGGGGTGTTGATCGTTTTTTCCTGAGCGTGGTACATCATCACCATGCCACGATTGACACGTTGACTCACCACAGCACGGGCGGCAATCGCACCGTTGCTGTTAAACAATTCCACCCAGTCGTTGTCGACGATGCCTGCGCTCTTCGCATCATCTTCACTCAGCCAAATCACAGGCCCACCGCGGTTCAGCGTCAGCATGTGCAGGTTGTCGCTGTAGGTGCTGTGGATGCCCCACTTCTGGTGCGGTGTGATGAAGTTGAGTGAGATTTCCTTGTTGCCGTTGGGACGGCGATTGAGCATCTCGTCCACAGTTTTCAAGTCCACCGGTGGACGGTAGGTGGTCATGCCTTCACCAAAGGCCAACATCCAAGGATGGTCAAGATAAAACTGTTGACGACCCGTCAGCGTGCGCCATGGGATGTATTCGTGCACGTTGGTATAACCCGCGTTGTACGACACTTTTTCGCTCTCAAGTCCCGACCAAGTCGGCGAGCTGATGATCTTGCGCGGCTGCGCTTGGATATCGCGGAAACGAATTTTTTCGTCCTCGCGGTGCAAGGCCAAATGCGTGTGGTCACGCCCTGTGATCTTGCCCAACGCCTCCCAAGCCTTCACGGCGACATGGCCATTGGTCTCAGGCGCGAGTTGCAACACCACCTCACAGGCATCGATGTCGGTTTCGATCTTTGGCATACCCTGTGTCACGCCAGCGGCGCGAACCTTGCCATTGAGTTCACCCAGCTGATGCACTTCGTCGTCCGTGTTCCAACCAATGCCCTTGCCACCGTTGCCATGCTTCTCCAGCAGTGGCCCCAATGCGGTGAAGCGCTTGTAGGTGTTGGGGTAGTCGCGTTCGACGACATTGATCTGTGGCGCCGTCACGCCGGGGATCAGATCGCAATCGCCCTTGCTCCACTCTTGCACATCAAACGCTTGCGCCAATTCGGCAGGCGTGTCGTGCATGAGAGGGGTAAGCAGCAGCTCTTTTTCGACACCCAAATGACCGACGCACACTTCGCTGAAAGATTTGGCAAACCCTTTGTAGATCTCCCAATCGCTCTTGCTTTGCCACGCTGGATCCACCGCTGTCGACAAGGGGTGGATGAAGGGGTGCATGTCGCTGGTGTTGAGGTCGTTCTTTTCGTACCACGTGGCGGTGGGCAACACGATGTCTGAATACAAACAGGTGGTGCTCATGCGGAAGTCCAACGTGACCAGCAAGTCGAGTTTGCCTTCAGGCGCTTTGTCGTGCCAAATCACTTCGGTGGGTTTAGCCTCTTCAGCGCCCAAGTCTTTGCCCTGCACACCGTGTGAGGTGCCGAGCAGATGCTTGAGGAAATACTCATGGCCTTTGCCAGACGAACCCAAAATATTGGAACGCCACACAAACATGTTGCGCGGCCAGTTCAAGGGGTGGTCTGGGTCTTCGCAGCTCATCTTGAGACTGCCGTCTTTGAGCGATTTGACTGCGTACTCTTTGGGGTCCATGCCTTGGGCTTGGGCATCCTTGACCACCTGCATCGGGTTGGTTTGCAGTTGCGGTGCACTGGGCAACCAGCCCATGCGTTCAGCACGCACGTTGTAGTCGATCATGCTGCCGCCGAACTTGGTCTTGTCTGCCAAGGGCGACAAAATCTCCTCCACGCCAAGTCGTTCATAACGCCACTGGTCGGTGTGCGCGTAGAAGAAGCTGGTGCTGTTCATTTGGCGGGGTGGACGCACCCAATCCAAGGCGAACGCCAAAGCGGTCCAGCCAGTTTGAGGACGCAATTTTTCCTGACCCACGTAGTGCGCCCAACCGCCACCACTTTGACCGATACAGCCGCACATCATCAGCATGTTGATGATGCCGCGGTAGTTCATGTCACTGTGGTACCAATGGTTCATGGCCGCGCCGATGATGACCATGGACTTGCCGCGTGTCTTGTCCGCGTTGTCGGCAAACTGGCGTGCGACAGCGATCACTTGATCGCGTTTCACGCCAGTGATTTTTTCCTGCCATGCAGGTGTGTAAGGGGTATCGTCGTCGTAGCTGGCAGCTGCATCTTCGCCAGGCAGACCACGGCCCACGCCGTAGTTGGCCGCCGTTAAGTCGAACACCGTGGCGACCAA
This sequence comes from Pseudomonadota bacterium, assembly GCA_041169125.1. GTDB lineage: Bacteria > Pseudomonadota > Gammaproteobacteria > Burkholderiales > Burkholderiaceae_C > Limnohabitans. Next base: position 17,685 of record JBEEJP010000006.1, on the reverse strand, counting down.
GGCATAGCGCTCTTCACCGGCCTTGCCCAGTTTGATGCGACGCACGGGCACCTTGCGTACCAGCACATCGTCTACCGCGCTGGCTTGTTTGTTGGCGCTGAAGTTGGGGGTATCGATGCCGCCGAAATACGGGAAAGCGACCTCGCCCACTTCGTAGTCAGCGCCCTCACCTTCCATCAAGCTCAGTTTGAGCTTGACTTCATTGCCACCGCGCGCCTCTTTGTCCTCGAGGTTCCATTTACCTGCATCACTGCGGCCTTCGGCGCCCCAGCGGAAACCGATTGAACCGTTCGGCAAAACCATGCGGTCGGCCTGATCGAGTGCGACCGTTTTCCACTCGGGGTTATTGTCTTGTCCGAGTTTTCCGTTGAAATCACTGGCTCGCAAATAGCGACCTGGCACCGTGACCTTGCGACCATCTGGCAGCGTGCGCTCTTCGAGTTGCACCAGGTTGGGCATGTCGGTGTAGCGACGCACGTAGTCGTCAAAATAAGCACTGCGCTTGTCAAAGTAGAACTCTTTGAGAATCACGTGGCCCATCGCCATAGCGATGGCAGCGTCGGTGCCTTGCTTGGGATGCATCCACAGATCGGCCAATTTGCTGATCTCGGCATAGTCGGGAGTGATAGCGACCGTCTTGGCACCTTTGTAGCGCACCTCGGTGAAGAAGTGAGCATCGGGCGTGCGCGTTTGCGGCACGTTGGAGCCCCACGCAATGATGAAAGTGGAGTTGTACCAATCTGCCGATTCAGGCACGTCGGTTTGCTCGCCCCAAACTTGGGGGCTGGAGGGCGGCAAATCGCAATACCAATCATAAAAGCTCATGCAAACGCCACCGATCAAAGACAGGTAACGGCTACCTGCGGCATAGCTGATCATGGACATAGCTGGGATCGGTGAAAAACCGATGATGCGGTCCGCGCCATATTGTTTGATGGTGTAGACGTTGGCGCTCGCGATGATCTGGTTGACCTCTTCCCACGTGCTGCGCACAAAGCCGCCCAAGCCACGCTGCTCTTGCCATTCAAGGCGAGCGTTGGGGTTTTCAACAATGCTGGTCCACGCATCAACCGGGCTCTTAGCCACGGCCAAAGCGGCACGCCAATGCTTGAGTAAGCGGGCACGGATCATGGGGTACTTAACGCGGTTAGCGCTGTACAAATACCAAGAATACGATGCGCCTCGGGCACAGCCGCGAGGCTCATGATTGGGTAGGTCTGGGCGTGTGCGTGGGTAATCGGTCTGTTGGGTTTCCCAAGTGACGATGCCGCCCTTGACATAGATCTTCCACGAACACGAACCGGTGCAGTTCACGCCGTGGGTGCTACGCACAATTTTGTCATGTGCCCAACGGTCACGGTAGGCGTCCTCCCATGTGCGGTCTTCGCCAGTGGTCACGCCGTGTCCACCAGAAAAAGCTTCCTTGGGGTTTGAAAAATAATTCAATCGATCCAGAAAATGACTCATAGGTTTCTCCAATACATTGGGGTCATGAACGACCCCTTTTCAAACAGCTTCAAGGGTTACGAATTTCGGCACCTGCACGCAGGTAGAACCACCAATTCAGGACAAGGCACAGCGTATAAAAAATAGCGAAGCCGTACATCGCGACTTCAGGCGTGCCCGCTTTGATCTGCTGACCAATCACCACCGGCGCGATGAAGGCGCCATAGGCAGCGATGGCCGATGTCCAGCCCAGCACAGGGCCGGCTTGTTGGCGGTCAAAGATCACAGCGATGGTGCGAAACGTCGAGCCGTTACCAATGCCACTGGCCGTGAACAGCAACACGAACAACAACATAAAGGTCAGAAAGTACTGCTCAGGCGATGCCGACTGGTAGGCCAACCACATCACATAGCCCACGCTGGCAGAGGCCACCACCATCACGGCCGAGATGATCTGCGTGACGATGGAACCACCCGTTTTGTCTGACAACCAACCACCAATAGGTCTGACCAAGGCGCCTACAAAAGGGCCAATCCAGGCATACGTCAGCGCGGAGGGGGCGTTGGGGTTTTTCAGGGTGTGCTGCAGCACGCCGCTGGCATCAGGCACATGGCTGATGCCGAAAATCACGGTGATGGAAAGAGGCAATGCCATCGAGAACCCAATGAAACTACCAAAGGTCACGATGTAGAGCACCGTCATAGACCACGTGTGTTTGTTCTTAAAAATAGCAAACTGTGCAGCGATGTTGTCCTTCATCGTGCCAAAGGCCGTGAGCTTCATCACCATCAACGTGCTCGCGATGATGAGCGGCATCGCCAGCCACATGTTGAGGATGCCCAAACCACTAGGGGCAGGCAGGTACAAATACAGACCGACACCAGCGGGGACAAACGACAAGGTGTAGAGCCAGATAATTTTTAAGAAGGCAGGAATGGTGCCACCGATGTTGGGCGACACCGTGGTCAGGTTGTTCATGCCGAAATAGCAAGCCACCGACAACGGAACCAATGTCAAGACCCAAGCAAACCCTGCGTTTTGCACCCAAGTCGGCGTGCCAGCCACAATCTTGCCCAAGATCCAACCACTGTCTTTCACCAAGGTCATGGGCTCACCACCCAAGCTGCCGAACAAGCTCACCGTCATGACCAGCGGAATAACGATCTGCATGGTGGTCACGCCAAAGTTGCCCAAGCCGGCGTTCAATCCCAGTGCCGTGCCCTGCAAACGCTTAGGGAAGAAGGTACCGATGTTGGACATGGAGCTGGCAAAGTTGCCACCACCGACGCCAGACCAAAGTGCCATGAGCTGGAAGACCCACAACGGCCACTCGGGGTGCTGCAAGGCCATGCCCGTTCCCAACGCAGGCGCCAACAACATGGCAGTAGTCAAGAAAATAGTATTGCGGCCACCAGACAGACGGATCACGAACGACGCTGGAATGCGCATGGTGGCACCTGCCAAACCTGCAATCGCCGTGAGGCTGAATAGCTCAGCCTGCGTGAAAGGGAAACCCAAGTTAAGCATCTGCACCGTGATGATGCCCCACATGCCCCAGATGGCGAATCCGCACAAGAGCGCAGGCACCGAAATCCAAAGATTGCGGTAAGCAATGCGCTTGCCGGTGCTCTCCCAAAACGTCTCGTCTTCGGGACGCCAATCACTGATATCTGTGCCCTGAACGGCGTTGATGTTTTGTTTTGTGTTCATGTCCATCCTTGATAAATGAAGACTCAAGCCTGAAACGCAGACTCTGGATGGGGACGACCCATGACGCTAGTTTTGCGAACTTCCGTCCAATACATCCAGATGAGTGACACCCAGACCACGCCATACATCAACATGAAGGCGCTGCTGCGAATGCCTGTCAAATCAACCAACGCACCAAACAAAATTGGAAGGATGAAGCCACCCAAACCACCGGCCAGGCCCACGATGCCGCTGATGGCACCAATGTTGTGTGGATAGTCATCGGCGATGTACTTGAAAACACTGGCCTTGCCAAAGGCAAAGGCAATTCCGAGAATGAACATGATCGCGGTGAACATGTAGACGTTCAGGCCAAGTACGAACGTCTGTGGTCCTGTGACGGTGGCAATAGTGAATTCGGTTTGTGGATACGACAGCAAGAACAAACAGATCCAGCTAACCCAGAGCACCCACCAAGTCACAGCGTGCGCACCATACTTATCGCTGAGCACACCCCCCATCGCTCGCAGCACACCACCAGGGAGAGAGAAGCACGCAGCCAATAACGCCGCCACGCGAATGTCTAAACCGTATTCGCCGATGTAGTACTGCACCATCCACAAAGCCAACGCCACATACCCACCAAACACAATGCTGTAGTACTGGCAGTACTTGAGTACAACAGGGTCTTTGAGCGTTTTGAGTTGGTCTCTGAAAGACTCACGACTCGTCACCAAATGCGATGGTGCGCTGTAGCTAAATGACCAGAACACTACCACCGTACCAGCCATGATGGCGGCATACACCTGCGGAACCATCGTCCAACCAAAAGCAACCAGAATGACGGGAGCAATAAATTTATTAACAGCGGATCCAGAGTTGCCGGCGCCATACACACCCATGGCCATGCCTTGCTGCTTCTTAGGGAACCAACGCGCCACATAGGGTGTTCCCACAGAGAAAGAACCGCCGGCTAATCCGACAAACAACCCAATCACAAGAAACTGCCAATACGCCGTAGCGTAGGACATCAACCAAATCGCAGGGACTGTGGCCGACATCAACAAGGCCATGACGATACGACCACCATAACGGTCGGTCCAGATACCCAATGGCACCCGCACCAGCGAACCGGTCAGCACAGGCATCGCCATTAACAAGCCGAATTGGGTGGCATTGAGGTCCAGCATTTTTTTAATCGGGATGCCGATCACGCCGAACATCATCCACACCATGAAACAGACGGTAAAAGCCAAGGTGCTCACAATCAGCACCGACCATGCTTTGCGTTGTTGAATCAATTCATTTGTCATAACTACTCTCCAAACTCGTGCATGCAGTGTGGTTGTTTGGTGCAGTTTTGGGTATCCACCTGAAGACCACGTCACGCAAAGCAAAAGGAGGATGAAGGCCAAGCCCTCATCCTCCTTTAGGAGTATCGAAATTGATCTAGATCAACTCAAGCCATGCGTCGCTGCGAAGACTGCGATTTGTACGCGAGATGTCAGGTCCAGCTTCTTGAAAATGTGTTGGATATGAATCTTGACCGTGGTCTCTGCGATGTCTAAATCGCGGGCGATCTGTTTGTTACTGAGACTTTTTGCGATCAACAAAAAGATATCTTTCTCGCGTGGAGAAAGTTTGTCGAGCGACTGAATTGCTGCGGCCTTGCTGAAAGACATGATTCCGACAGCATCCGCCGTTGGATTCGCCGGATGGCGCATCGTTGATACCAATTTATTCAGCATCGAGGGGCTGATGACCGAATGTCCCTCGTGTACTTTGACAAGCGCATCACACAATTGGTCGGATTCAGATGTTTTGAGCAAATAGCCGTCGGCACCACTTTGCAAAGCCTTGGACAGATCTTCCTCGTCTTCACTCACGGTGAGCATCAAAATACGTAGATTGGGGCGATCCGATTTGAGTGATGCAATGGCGTCCACCCCTTTGACGCCTGGCAAATGGTTGTCAAGCAACAGCAAGTCCGGTTGCGTCTTAGCAAGCACCCGCAAAGCCTCGCCCACATCACCCGCCTCTCCGACGATTTCAAAACGATCATCTTGCGACAGCAATGCGATCAAGCCTCTGCGAAACAAAGGATGGTCATCGACCACGAGCAGTTGGATGGGTTCAGACATAAACATCACGACAGCGACGCTGTCTGTCCCTCTTTTAATTTTGAAGGCTTGGCGGCTGGCACACGCAGCGTCACGGTGGTGCCTTGGTCGACTTCAGAAACAACATCCACTTTGGCGCCAATCTGCTCGGCACGTTCACGCATGATTTTTAAACCCACCTGGAGTTCAGACCGGTTGTTACGTTCATCAAATCCAATGCCATCGTCTCGCACCACAAAACGCCATGGATCACCTTTGTGAATTTCAATCACAACGGCTTGAGCGTTGGCATGCTTACGGACGTTCGACAAGGCTTCTTGCAACACATGCAACACATGAATCTGTACATCTTGTGGCAGTGGTAGCCCGTCTCCAGACACCGTACGGCTCACCTGAAGACCGGTTTGGTGATGAAATTTTTGCAAGGTCTCCTGAACGGCGCGGTCGATGTCATCGGCTTGGGTACGCGTGCGGAAATGCAAGAGCAACTCCCGCACATCCGCAATGCTTTCCTTTAAGCCACTGTCGAGTTCGTTCAACGCAAAATCTGTTTTGTCACTGTTGTTTTTCGAAATAGCGGAACGGAGCAATTGAGCCTGAATCTTCAAAAATGCCAAGGACTGTGCAATCGAGTCATGCAACTCCCTTGCCAGCAATGACCGCTCACCTGCAATCGCGGCCTCGCGGTCCAAGGCCACCGCGCGCATCCCTTCGACAGCCGTGGCCAAGTGACTGGCCAGCGTGTCCATCAACTCGAACTCCTCTGCCGCCAAACTGACCTGGCTTTTATAGAACAAATTGATTTCACCCAACACCTTGTGGTGCATGCGCACAGGCACAGAGATCAAACTTTCATAACCGATGCGGGCGCAGTGTTGAAAGGGTGCGATGTCACTGTTGGTGATCGGGATCACCCGGGTACGGGCGTCTAGTTTTGGATTGCCACAGGCACAGGCGCCGGCCCTCAAACATTTCTCTTCCTCTTGCATAACCTGAGGGAGTTGATCAGAAGCTAAGAGGAAAAATTTAGAAGCATCTTCATCCGACCAGCGCAGAGCAATCGCATCCGCCTTCATCAATCGTCGCACGCGCTGCGCAAAGCCTTGTGTTAATTCACTGAGGTCGTTGGTTTGTGCAAGAAAAGCACTGACCCCATACAGCCCTTCCAGCCGTTCTTTCTGCGCCGCGATGCGTTGGGTTTTGGCGATCACTTGGGCTTCGAGGTTGCCATACAAGGATTGCAAAGTGGCAGCCATGCGGTTAAAGCCAGAGGTGACTTGTCCAAATTCGTCGTTGGAAACCACATCCAGTCGCACTGAAAATTGTGCAGATTCAAGCTTTCGCAAGCCATCACGCAAATGGCTCAAAGGGTTGATGACGTACAAATAACCCGAGTAGAGCATGACAACCGCCCCAGCAATCGCCAACGCCATCATCACAATCTGAAACAAATTCAAAATCGCGGTCAAGCTTGACATCTGACTTTCGATCGACAACACAAAGCGATCAATCGCATTCAAAAAATTGACAGAATGTTCGACCAAGCGTTGGTGTTCCAAGGGCGGATGCACGGTAAAGCGCATCTTTTGATCGGACCACAGATGCGCTACTTCTGCGTAACGCGCATGCACAACGCTATCCCACGGAACAAACAACGGCCGAGCGGCATCACCGTTTTTGAGCACCGCCATGCTTTGGTCAAATTCACCGGTCAGTAACTGAATCTCTTGTTCTGGCAATTGAGCTTGCACAGCACTGGTCAGCCGCCAAGTTTGCATGCGCATGCGCCCTGCTTCGTTCAGCGCTGCTGCGCCCCCGCCCAGCTTCCAAGTCACCCACAGCGTAAGCCCGATGGAGATCAAGGCAATCACCAACAAGCCCGTGCCTATACGCACGAGTTTGGTTGACAGTGATGCGGTGTTTTTCATGCAGTTTTAACCGAAGCGCCCTTTTTTTTGCTTAATGAAAATCCCACGGTGCGAATCACCGCTGGTGGATCCTGTGCATCGGCCATCAAATCTGCCAGGGTCACGCTGTCCAGTTTTTCAAAAAAAACTTTCAAAGCATCTGCGAGAACATTTTTCAAACGACAACTGGGCATCAATGCACAGTGACTTACCCCATCTTGAATGCACTCAACGATCGAAAAATCACTCTCTGTTTTTCGAACAACTTCGCCAATCACGATCTCTGACGCAGGCCGCCCCAATCGAAGGCCACCGCCTCGCCCCCGACTGGTGATTAAATAGCCATCCGCCGCAAGCGTCATCACAATTTTGGTCAGATGACTTTTTGATATGTCATGTTGCTCTGCGATCTCCTGAATGGTTGCGGCGGTTTGCCGCGATTCGCTTTGTGCGCAGAACATCAGCACACGAAGACTGTAGTCGGTCCATTGGGTAAGTCGCATCGTTCAATAGTCCTAGTTCTTGAGGATGACCCCTCAAATATTCATTCTTAATGAATTTTATGCTGTGACCCGTTTTTAACCACACGAACCCAAGTAGCCACACTGCGTGCAATAGTCACAGCCATCCTTTCGAATCACTGCGTGCGCACCACAATCGGAACACTTTTTACCTTTCATGACGGTTTGGGGTGCCTCTGACGCAAACACGGTCGACGAGGTCGCCCCAACTTCGCCCAGTGCCGCAGGCAACGTGGACATTTCAGGGTGGGACACTCTCAGCGCCAAAATGTTCTGTACGGCGAAGGCAATGGCGGCCACTTCAGAGTCGTGCCAAAGCGGAATACGGGCGCCATCTTCACGCGTTTTGTGTCCATGACGTACCGGCCCTCTGTCCCATGCCACCTTGCACATGTCACTCAACGCGCGCTCTAGAAAACCACCACGTGCGGCAAGAGACAAAAGGCGCATGCTTGCTGTGATCCACTGTTGCGATTCACCGCTCTGACCCACAGGCATAAAAAACTCAATCGCGCGGTCCACGGTGCCATGGCCGTCTGCCCGCTTGACCGGTAGAAAGGACACGATGAGATACAGCGTCTTGTGCCCCTCATGGGTCCAATACTCGATCTTCTCAGCCACCGCACTCAACGCCCCTTTGGGACGGCTTTCGATCACGGTGCGCATCGGATCGGCGCCCAGGGCATCAACAGATGCAACGGGCTTGCTAGCTTCTGGCGCTGGCGTGAGTTCAAGCACAGAACCTAAGATGGCATTGGGTCGATACGTGGCTAATCCTTTGAGCCCAGCGCGCCAAGCTTGCAGATACAAGTCCTTGAAATCTTCATAGAGGTAATTGGCCGGCACATTCACCGTCTTAGAAATCGCAGTGTCTACAAAAGGTTGAACCGCTTCCATCATGGCGATGTGTTCATGGGCAGTCATCTCCAGCGCACCGACGAACTGTGCCGGTAAGTTATCCGTATCACCGCCCAGCGCACAGTACAAGCGCCAAGCATGATCCTGCACCTCGTATTCCGTGCGCGAGCCATCGGCTTCACGTTTTTTTCGTGTGTACATCCATGAAAACGCTGGCTCAATCCCATTCGATGCGTTGTCGGCGAAAGCCAAACTCACGGAGCCGGTGGGGGCAATCGACAACAAGTGGCTGTTGCGAATACCATGCTTGCGGATACTGGCTTTCAACGCATCGGGCAATCGACTCGCAAATGTCCCTTTGGCCAAATAAGTTGGCGCATCAAACAAGGCGAAGGCACCCTTCTCCCGCGCCAAGGCCACAGACGCTATGTAGGCCGCATCGCGCATGCACTCAGCGATACGTCGCGCCATGTCACGCCCTTCATCGGCGTTGTAGCGCAAGCCCAACATCACCAACGCATCACCCAAGCCAGTAAAACCCACGCCGATGCGGCGCTTGTCCTGCGCCTCTTGCTGTTGTTGCGGCAAGGGCCAGTGGGTCAGGTCCAAGACATTGTCCAAAGCCCGCACTTGCAAGGCCACGCTATTTGCAAAAGCTTCAAAGTCAAATTCTGCTTTGCCGCCGTGTCCGAATGGACGTCGAACAAACCGCGGCAGAATGACGGGGCCGAGGTCGCAACAACCGTAGGGCGGCAACGGTTGCTCACCACAAGGATTGGTGGCGCTGATGGACTCAATCGCTCGCAGGTTGTTATCTCGGTTGATCTGATCAAGAAACAAGATGCCAGGCTCCGCAAAGTCGTAGGCCGAGCACATGATCGTGTCCCAAAGCTCAGTCGCTCTTAAGGTCTGGTAGACCCACATCCCATCTTCACGTTGATGTGCGCCGTGTTGGCACAACTCTGCGCCGGGGTCTGCAATGTGCACCAAGTCCCAAGGGCCGTCATGCAGCACGGCGTCCATGAAGGTATCGCTCACCGCGACGGACACGTTGAAGTTGTTCCAACGACCCGGCGTCCGCTTGGCCGTGATGAACTCCATCACATCTGGGTGGTCAATGCGCAGCACACCCATTTGCGCGCCGCGCCTCGCGCCCGCACTCTCTACAGTGGCGCATGAGTGGTCAAAAACATTGATATAGCTGCACGGCCCAGATGCCGTTGACGCCGTTCCCTTGACGCACGCCCCACGGGGTCGGATGCGAGAAAAGTCATACCCCACACCCCCGCCACGCCGCATGGTCTCTGCCGCCTCTCGCAGTGCTTCATAAATTCCAGGATAGCCGCCGCCGTCCACGTCTTGGATGCAATCGCCCACTGGCTGTACAAAACAGTTAATCAGTGTGGCTTGAATTCCTGTACCGGCCGCACTCATGATCCGGCCAGCACCAATGGCCCCTGCTTCTAGATTTTGACGGAATAAGACTTCAAATTCGGCACGGAGTTCCACCGGTTCTACGCTGGCCAACGCGCGGGCCACTCGGTCAAAGAGTTGACTGACGTTGTCCTCTCCTGGCTTGAGATATTTTTCTCGAAGCACATCCTTGCTGATCGGCTGTATCGGCATGGTAGAAATTGCATCCAACAAAACTTGGTGATCGACGTGACGGTTCATGCGTCCACTCCCTTCAGAGTTATATAACGGGTAATCAGTTGAAATAGGCATCCTGCGCACAAGACTAACGGGACATCGTTGATCTTGGCTTGCCATTGATCAAGCAACCATGCTTTACCAAGCAAATGTGTTTGCGCAAAATCTTCTCCGCCTCGCACCATGACCCCCAGTTAGATCAAACAAACTTAGATTTTTAATTAAAACATTCATTAAACATGAATCTTATCTGATAATAGATGCATTTCACATGAATCTTAAAGGATCTTTTATGACATCACAGACCACACAAAACTTTGCGAAGGCCGATCAGAGCTTGGGGCATCTGGCAATCCAAATTCCAGGTGCAACCGCCATTTTTAGAAAATTAAAGTTGGACTTTTGCTGCGGAGGGCAGCAGACATTAGCGAACGCTTGTGCTGAAAAGGGACTGAATACGAACCAGGTGTTAAGTGAAATCCAAGCACTCGAGCATCACGAGCTGCCACCCCTAACGTCCACATCCATCGAACTCATCGATCACATACTGGCGCGCTACCACGAGGTGCACCGACAACAACTGCCCGAGCTGATTCGCATGGCACGACGCGTGGAAGCCGTGCACCGTGAGCACCCACAAGTACCTACAGGTCTGGCGGATCAACTGGAGACCATGCAAGAAGAACTGCTAGAACACATGGCGAAAGAAGAGGCCATCTTGTTCCCACTTCTCAAATTGGGTCAGCACCCCATGGCCGTTCATCCCATCGGCATGATGCGTCACGAACACATCAGCCATGGCGCGCAACTGGAAAGATTGGCCGAACTCACCACGCAGCATCAACCTCCAAGTGGGGCATGCAACACATGGCAGGCACTGTATGCAGGCACCGCACGCTTGAACGAGGACCTGATCGAACACATCCACCTCGAGAACAACTATCTGTTTCCACAGTTTGAGCCAAGCGCCCAAACCAGCCATTGCGTATGAACCACCCATCACCGAGACCAAGCTATGCCAAGTGAAGCAACTGACTGGATGAACTTAACGCAAGCCGCTGGCTTGAAACCGTTGACGATCAAAGATCGCACACTTTTACCCATCGTTCAAGGCGGGATGGGCGTCGGGGTATCCGCATCGGGCCTGGCATCAGCCGTCGCGCGCATGGGCGGCATGGGCACCATCTCTGCGGTGGATCTACGTCGCCGCCATCCTGACTTGATGATGGAGACAAAGCACCTCGACAAAGAGCCAGATGCAGGCGAACGCATTGACAAGGCCAATCTGATTGCGCTCGACCGCGAAATAAAAATAGCCCACCAAAGTGCGAATGGCAAAGGCGCCATCGCCGTCAACATCATGAAAGCCCTGAGCGCCTATGAGGCGTACATCCACCAAGCATTAGAGAGCGGTGCAGATGCGCTCGTCGTGGGTGCAGGCTTGCCTTTGGATCTTCCTGAGTTAGCACGTGATTACCCGAAGGCTGCGTTGATTCCTATCCTTTCCGATGCCCGTGGCGTACAACTTCTGGTGCGCAAATGGGAAAAGAAAGGACGCTTGCCGGACGCGATCATCATCGAAAACCCACGACTGGCGGGTGGCCACCTAGGCGCCGCCAAAGTGGCGGACCTTGGGGATTCAAGGTTTGATTTTGATGTGGTGATTCCCCAGGTACTTGAATTTTTCAAGACATCAGGCTTCGAACAAGAGATCCCACTGATCGCAGCGGGCGGCATCGACAGCCATGCACAGATTGCACAACTGCAAAGCTTGGGCGCCAGTGGCGTTCAACTCGGAACTGCGTTTGCTGTCACAGAAGAATGTGATGCCTCGTTGGCCTTCAAAATGATTTTGGCCAAGGCGAAACCGCAAGACATCGTTGAATTTTTGAGCGTTGCAGGCTTGCCTGCCCGCGCGGTAAGAACGCCATGGCTGGACAAATACCTCCGCATATTGCCCATCCTGCAAGAGCGTGCACACGCCAAAGCGAAATGCAATATGTCGTTCGACTGCCTTCAGCACTGCGGCCTACGCGATGGCAATGCGAGCATGGGCCAGTTCTGCATTGACCAACAGTTGGGACATGCGCTCGACGGTGATACACAACGTGGCCTCTTTTTTCGCGGTGCAGGCCATTTGCCATTTGGCGAGCAGATACGAAGCGTGCCAGACCTCATTCGGCATTTGCTGACCCCGGTTGCCGTCGATCACGCATGAAAATCGTGGGGCTTTGACATGCGTCAACACCATCCATTTCAATTGACCAAAAATAATGGTCTTAATAAAAAGGAAAAAAAATGGGACATGCCTGCATACAAGTCATTTATGACGAGCACTCTTCAATCTCTGCCATTTTGAAATCGTTACGCATGATGATCAGACGCGGACCGCAAAATGAGCCAGAAATCTTCTTCGATGTGATGCGCGCCATGCTGTTTTATATTGATGAAGTACCTGAAAAGCAGCACCACCCCAAAGAAACGGCTTTCTTGTTTCCACCTGTGGCACAAAGATCACCGCAATGCGCCGAACTGATAGAACAGTTAGAAATGGATCATGAAAAAGGGGAAGCCTCGGTGCGTGAGCTTCAACACCTGCTGCTGGGTTGGGAAATATTAGGGGAATCACGTCGTCAAGCCTTCGAAGAAGCAACTTTGAAATTTGTAGACTTTTACAGTGAACATCTACTTCTTGAAGAGTCAATCATCATTCCTGAAGCCTTGAGGGTTTTGACAGAAGAAGATTGGACCAAACTCAACGCTGCATTCGAGATAAATAAAGATCCGCTCTCGGGAATACAAACGCGTGACCCTATCTATGACCGTTTGTTCTCAAAGATCGCCCTGCGTGCACCTGCACCCATTGGACTAGGACACGAGTAAATTCGCATGACGTAGCCCCTACTCTACTAACCTACACACTTAGATGTGATATAAGTTCAAGCCTCTAGACACCAGATACAACTCTGTTCCAAGCTACCACTCATTTCATTTAGCTCGACTCTGAAAATTGAACTCGAATAATTTGGGCCCAACCAGTTCGATGTCGTGCGGGAGAGTCAGACTACGCTATGAAATCTAGCTAGAGATTTGGGGTAGTGCCATCACTTTGGCATCATTCAAGAATAGCCACCACAAAACAATCAACGCAATACAGATTTTCGGAAGTAGCAATAAATCGTTTAAGCCCTACACCAGCAATACAAAAACTGTTGACGAGTTCCCATGGGAGTGTTGTGCTCGGCCATTTCACTACCTAACATCTGAAAGCCCTCGCCGAATTCATCGTGCAAACTTTTATCGTCGTACCGCACAACATCTAAACCACTGCACTGCAAAGGACCATCTGGTCCAAAAGTTGCCATAAGTACATGTCCACCAGGTTTGACAGACCGTCGAACCAGCTCAACGTAAGCACTTCGAGCTGCGGGCTCCGTTAAAAAATGGAAGACCGCTCGGTCGTGCCAAAGATCAAATTGTTTTGAACCAAAGTCATATTGAGTTATGTCACCAACATGCCAGCTAACGTCTTGAGCTTTTGAGCCAAGGCGCTGACGTGTGAAATCAATCGCAGTAGCTGAGATGTCCAATACGGACACATCCAGATAGTTGGAACGCAGCAAATCATCAACTAACGTTGACTCACCACCTCCTATATCTATGACAGATGCAGTGGAGTCGGGGCACAACTCTTGGATCAACCTAAGGGACTCGCTCAAGTGAGGCGCATACCAACTGACCGCATCAAACTGTTTGTTGCGGTACACGTTTTCCCAATGATCAGATCCTTGCATAACGCCACCCCTCTTAGAAACTATTATGGACAATAATATTAGACATTACTTATTTAAAACCTGTGTTCACACGCTTATTAAGCGGGCAACAGCGCCTGATCTTTCTGACAATCGCCATCGTGTTGCACGTAGTGGTCGCGATTAGCGCGAGCCAACATTTATTGACACTTCGGCAACCAACTAAAACGCCTGATCAAGAGGTTGAGGTCTTTTTCATCAAGACAGAACTACAGCCCAAGATTGAACCTTCGCTTGATCGGTCTATCACTAAGCAGGAGGCAGCACTCACCCAAGCGATTTCAGAAAAGCTACCCGCGACTATGGCTGCACCTTCTGCACCCACCGCTGAAGAATGGACATTCGCCTCCAAGTACACAAATAAAAACAGCAAAGGCTATCGCCATAGCTGGGGCCAGCAAGTTCGCAGCATGATGGGCACAGCTATTGAGGGACCTGATCAAGGTGAAGTTCGCTTTCGCATCGAGATAGCGCCAAACGGCACATTGGCAAAACTCGACACGCTATGGAGTACCTCAGCACATGCTGAAAAACTGGCTCGTAAAGCCATCCAAAACATGCCAGCATTGCCTCCTACTCCTACAGGCAAACCTTTGATTTTTGAGAAAACAATTTCGTTTTCCCCTTTTGCATCAGACGGCCCACCAACCTACAAAGACGACTGCCTGCCGGACACACCTGCTTTTAAAAATCCGTTTGCTTGGGATGGCAAATCTGAGCAGGTGAAAGCTCAGCCCGCCCCCACAGAGCCTAAGCTTGACGCTCAGGCCATGGAAGAGTGCCTGCGACAGTTACCCAAAGACACATTGGAAGCCGAAATGGCGCGCGACCAACGCATCATGGACCAATGGGGCAGTAGCAAAACTGGCCGATGATGTGCTGATTAAACGCAGCAGGAATTTCCATCCTCTTTAATTCCTAATGCCTTAAATATCTTCCCAGCTGGACAAAAGCCTGTAAATCCAGATTGAAACAAATTCAATCCAACAAATGCGCAAAGCCACAGCCAGCTAGGCGAACTCAGATCAACTTGTCCATTTAAATGAGCAAGGGCTAAACCCAGTGTCACCATGAAGCCTGCCATGATGCTGATTAGTTTATTGACGGTCATTTTTCACTCCAATTAAAAATAAAACTGTGCTCTCATAAATTATTCAAGAGAGCGTCCCTCGCCTTTTTCCTCAACCGTCTGTCCATCACGAATGTGATAAATGCGTTTGAAGGTTGGGATGATCTTTTCATCATGTGTTACGACGATGATGGCTGTCTGTGCGAGACGGGCCATGTCATTCAGAATTCGAATCACAGAAAGAGCACGTTCGCTGTCAAGAGGTGCTGTAGGCTCATCAGCCAGAATTACAGGCGGTTTGTTTGCCAACGCACGAGCAATAGACACTCGTTGCTGCTCACCACCAGATAGCTGCGATGGTTCAGCCTTTGCGCGGTGCAACACATCTAAAGATGTCAACAACTCAAGCGCCCGTTGCCTTGCAAGTTCATTGGGAACACCAGCCAACATTGGCAACAAAGCAACGTTATCTGTCACGTCCAAAAAAGGAATCAGATAAGGCGCTTGGAACACAAAACCAATACGATCGCGTCGCAAGGTTCGTAAATCTGGAATCTTCCATCCGTTGTCATAGATAACTTCATCGCCTAAAGTCATTCGCCCTGACGTGGGCTCAATGATGGCCCCCAAGCATTTGAGAAGCGTACTTTTACCTGAGCCAGAAGGGCCAACAAGTCCAACCACCTCACCCGCTGAAACTTGCATGTTGACGTTCTTCAAAGCCTCGACCGCAGTGTCTCCATGCCCGTAGACTTTGCGTAGGTTTTCAATAAGGATGCCACCTGTCTTGTATGTCATTTCGTACACCTCAACTGATGGCCTGAGCCGGATCAACAAGTAAGGCAACACGAATAGCCATCGTGCTAGCCAATGCGCAAATAAGCATCGTGGCCCCAAAACCCACAATCGCATCTTGCGTCAGAAGCAAAACAAACTTAGGAAATACTGGTGCCCAAATCGTGGCAGCAACTTTGCCCACCACAAATCCAATCACACCTAAACCCAATGCTTGCTGCAAGATCATGGCCGCGATGGTGACGTTATGTGTACCGATCAATTTCAGAACAGCAATCTCTCGAATCTTCCCAAGTGTCATCGTGTAGATGATGAAAGCCACGATTGCGGCACTCACAACAGCAAGGATGACTAAAAACATACCAATTTGTTTGGCAGATGTTGCAATCAATTTCTCAATCAGGATTTCTTCCATGTCTGCACGAGTGAATACGGTCAGATGCTTCCAGCGGCGAATAGGTTCAGCCACATGATCGGCAGACCACCCATCTGACACTCGCACTAAGACCGCATTGACATTACGACTACTGGTTTGTAAGTTTTGTACAGCTTCTAGCAAACCGGGCACTGCTGGCCTATTGAACGCACCATTTACGGCAGTTCGCACACGGTCGTTCACGATTGCCTCGTTGTCTTTAAGGAACTGTGCTTCTTGCGCATCCTTGAGTGGAATGAAGACCATAGGGTCCCCGCCCGATGACACCATGCGACGTGTCAGTCCTACTACTTCGTAGGTGTGGCGTCGGATCTCGACTTTGTCACCTATAGACAAACCACTTTTAATGTCGGCAACCGCCTCGTAGTGGCTAAGCATGAGGTGACGCCCAGCTAACAAATAGCTGGGTTGCCCCGGTAACCCCTTGGCTCCTGGCTCAATACCAACAACCATGGCTCTCGCCTCTTTACCACCAACAGTTTTAACCTGCATGGTGAAGTAAGTGATGTTGGACGCCATGTCGACACCCGGCATTCCCGTGATGCTTCGAACCACATCGTCTTTGAGACTTGAGGCTTCTGCATAAGGGCCTTGGGTGTCTTTTTGAACTACCCATAAATCAGCGCCGCTGTTGTTGAGCAGCGCCTGCGCATCATCAACCATGCCGCGAAATACACCAGCCATTGTTAGCGTGACGCCAATCAGCAAGCCTAGACCTAGGCCTGTTAAAACGAACTTAGCCCAGCTGTGTTGAATGTCGCGTGCAGCGAGATTAATCATGGCTTAATCTTTTTAACTAAAGCATCCACCACACGAAAGTTGGCACCTTCAGACAGTGCCTTTTCGCTATAAACAACCACGGTGTCACCTGAAGCCAGCCCTTGAATTGCCTGAACTCGACCATCAAGGCTGGCAGCGCCCCATTGCACTTGCACAAACTCAAGTCGACCATCAATGACTCGCCAGACACCTGAACGCCCTTGATAAGTTTGCACACTGGCTTGCGGTATGGCTAAGGCGTCCGTTGCTTCCTTTAAGTTAAGCGTGACCTCAGCCATTTCACCAATAGACAAAGATGGCGGCATTTGCTCAAAGGCGACCTGAGCAATTCGCTCTTCAGTTACAGCGTCCGCTTGTAGTTCCACCCGTTCAACCTTGCCTAGGAGCGAGTGCTGAGGACTAGATCTGAGAACGATGTGCGCAGGCAACCCAACTGCAAGACCAGATGATCGCCCTTGGTCTACACGCAACTTGATCCATAAACTGGATGGATTGGCCAACCTAAGAACAGGTTGCCCAGCAACAACCGTGCTGCCCGATTCAGCATCTCTGCTAATTACGACGGCATCAGCTGGTGCTACCAATTTGGTATTTTGCTTTT